>NZ_JAMPJZ010000034.1:0-57566 GCF_039961835.1 Trichocoleus sp. ST-U1 | reverse complement strand
CTCGCGCACAGTGCGGGTGTAATCTCTATCTTCAATGATAGAAACCGCTAGCATCTCGGTAATTTCATCGGCTGACTTCAAGGACATTCGCTGTCGTCCCGGTTCTCCGTGAATGCCGATGCCGGATTCTATTTCATCATCCCCCAAACTAAAAGTCGGGCTACCTTTCGCGGGGACGGTGCAAGAAGTCAGCGCCATTCCCATGCTATGCCCGTTGAGGTTAACTTGGCGACAGAGGTTGGCAACCTGCTTGAGATCGTAACCTTGTTGGGCAGCAGCACCGCAGATTTTTTCAGCAAGTACCGTCGCGCCGACACCCCGACGCCCTTGAGTATAAAGGCTATCTTTGACGGCGATATCATCATCGATCAAGATATTGCGTACGGGAATGCCCTCTGAGTGCGCCAGTTCTGCTGCCATCTCGAAGTTCATCACATCGCCGCTGTAATTCTTGACGATATTGAGGACACCCGCATCCCCTGTAACCATCTTGGCAGCTTCTAGCATCTGGTCAGGAGTGGGAGAAGTGAAGACTTCACCCGGACAAGCCGCATCCAGCATCCCCAAACCGACAAAACTGCCATGCATTGGTTCGTGTCCGCTACCCCCCCCGGAAATGAGGGCGACTTTACCAGGAATGGGTGCCTCGACACGATAGATAAAGTGGGGGTCAAAGTGGACTTTAATCAAATCGGGATGCGCTGCTGCCATTCCTGCCAGGCTTTCACGCACTACATTATCGGAGTTGTTGATGAGTTTTTTCATATCGTCTTAATCTGGCTGGGAATCACGTTTTAAGCTTATAAAATTAGCTTTTGTTCAAGATTAGTCAGTCGGAGGATGCCAACCACTGACTACCCAACGCCTCCTAGCGGCAATGATAACTGGGTTATTCATTCGCAGACGAACAATTGTAGCCCGACCAATCACAGTAAGTCCTTCAACCCTTGCGCTGTCGGAACTCCAGGCAAAATGGTCAGACCATATTTGCGTGCGGGGGTTGAAAAGAGTTACAGTTTCGCCCGTCAAAGGATCTATCGCCTCGGTTGCATCACCCTTAAATTCATTGCATGAACGACAAGCTAAACAAATATTCTCAAAGCTTGTCTCTCCACCTTTAGAGACAGGCTGAATATGATCGTGCGTCATGGGAATTCCACTATTAGCTTCACTGGTTAAGCAATAGCAGCAACGCCCGCGATCGCTATCGGCGATTTGATTTCGTAAACTTTCCGGTATGTATGCAGACACGATATCTTAAGGGGTTAGCACGCGATGTCCCCGCCATCGGAGTAATACTGCTGCGTGAGCTTTTTTTAACATGAAAAGGTCAGCCTCGTGCCGCAGCGCCATTAGTTCTAAGCGTTCTCCCTCTATCAGCGTACCGCTAGAATTGCCCTCAAGCAGGGTATTATATCGTTCCATCTCTACTGCTGTTTTGCGGCTATTAACAATCTGCCATAGCGTCTTGTCATCAAGTTTATCCAAGGCAGCAATGTCAGCCTGAAACTCCTCTGGCACATCGTCCCATTCCGGGGGGCTACCTATTTGTAAGGCATGAAGCATGACTTCTTCAACAGGGCGCTGCGTTGCATTAGCAGTATTAACCAAGCGCCGATAGAGTATTTCTGGGATTTGAAGTGTAACAGTTTCAACTGCCATATCCAGTCCTTGATAGTATTACCTGTCTGTTTACCTACTATGTGCCTTCCACTGTAAGATTCGGTCACGCCATGAATCCACGTCTTCAGCAGTATCAAGTTTGCATTCCCCACGGTTATACTTTCTGAGTTTCCCGGCAGCATCAACCATTGATAATTCTTCGGAAAGCTCACGAGAACCTACGGGCGGAAATCTGAATGAACGACATTTTCCTATCCCAAGGACGATACCACTATCTGCTAATTTCACTACTGCAACGCTGACATCGCGATTTTTAGGGTCTATTGCACGGAGAACTTCTATTCCTTTACTGTACTTGTGGAGTAATGCACGAGAAGGTAGAAAAGGGTCATATGGTCTTGTTGTAACTATCTTGTCTTCTCCAAACTTTCCGTATTTTTTTAAAACTTCAATTGTAGCCTCAGAATTATTAAAATCCAACTCGACAAACTTATCTCCCTCTCGATAGCCGCATCCCATAACAAGGCTGTAGTGAAAGTCATAATTGTCGGGAATTCCTCCTCGCTCCTGAGCTTTAACGAACTCCTGATCTAAAAACCATACTTCCATCAGCCAGCCAACAATTGAAAACTGTCCAACTTTTCGCAAGTATTCAGCATCAATCCTTAGCAAAGGCATTCCCAGCTTTTCACAGATAGAATTTTTCTTAGCATCTCGCGAAATTGCTTCTGGATCGCTATCATGTTGTGAACCATCAAATTCAACTGCGAAGGCTACACTTTTATCTTTTTGTTCTACTACAAAATCAAAATGAGCTTTCAGAGCATAACTATACTCATCATTGGAAAGCCCACTTTTTTCAATATCAAGAACATCGGCTATACGCATTTTGGTATGAATGCGTACCCCACACCTTTCAGCGGACTCTTGCAAGGCTTTAAATGTGGCTTCCTCTTTAGGATTTAATAGTGCTCGCTTTCGACGATCCATGTAATCTCCAGATGGTTATTATACTTTCTGACTACCTCAGATGAACTAGCTGCAACACTGCCTTTGCTACCCCGTTTCAACTAAAACTGTAACAGCAGCAACAGCGATGAGTATTTCGTCATTACTTATCATTAAGTTCCGGAACTTGCCTATTTCCGGAAATAGGCTCGATAACGGCGCACCGTCGCTTAGAACATTTAAGTTCCATGTCGTAGCACTAACTACGCACTACACGATCGGAGTTGTTTATTAGCTCTTTGATGAGCGATCGCATGGTATCTTCAGCATCGGTCAGCTATCTTTTTTTCTCAACTCGCCTCAGTTCTAGGCAAGTGGATCTTGCGATTCGGTGATGTCTCAATGTTATGCCAGACTGCAACTTTGACTCACCAGGCAACTGCGGGGTTTGCCGTTGTTGAAATCTGGAATCCTTGTATGACTAGCAATTCAAGGATAATTTTCGCAAAGATATTGATAAATAATTGCAATAAGTCTAAAGTAATTTCTAGTTTCCTGGTTGAGCGCACCAAAGCGGCGGTTTCCCATCGTTCCAAGGCGCTTGACGTTACGACAGCATATTTAGGGTTGCTATAGCAATAAACACAAGGCAAAAGGCATCGATAGATTTGGCACCAATCCAGAAAATAGTAAAAAATCGGTTAATCGGGGAAGTCTTAGGATTTATACAGCCACGACCCTCTCTGCTTGTCGGCTTAATTCTGAGCCTCCTGATTCTCCTAATTTGCCTGGTGGTCAGTATTGGTTATGGTGCAGCCGACATTTCCGCAAGCACCATTTATGCAGCGTTGACAGCGTTTGATGGGTCTGCGGATCACCTGATTATTCGGACGATTAGGCTACCGCGATCGCTCATCGCCATCTTGGTTGGTGCCGCAATGGCGATCGCGGGTGCGATTATGCAAGGCATCACCCGCAACCCCTTGGCTGACCCCGGAATACTGGGAATCAACGCAGGTGCGGCAATGGCAGTGGTCATCGCGGTATTTGCTTTTCAACCACCCGATTCAAGTCTCTATGCTGGGTACGCCTTTCTGGGTGCCGGTGCTGCTGCGATCGCTGTCTATTTCCTCGGTTCCTTGGGTCGCGGTGGACTCACCCCACTCAACCTCACCATCGCCGGTGCAGCGATTAGTACCTTCCTGTCTTCAGTGACAACCGGCATCCTGATTTTCAGCCAACGCACCCTTGATGAAATCCGCTTTTGGATGGCTGGATCGATTGCGGGGCGGGATTTCACGATTGTCTGGCAAGTGCTGCCCTATATCACCCTCGGACTGATATTAGCCTTCGCTTTAGGTAAACAAATCACCACCTTGAATCTCGGTGAAGATATTGCCAAAGGCTTAGGTCAACGAACCGCATGGGTAAAAGTTGCCGCTGCTTTCAGTGTCATATTACTGGCAGGCAGTGCCGTTGCCGCCGCTGGTCCGATTGGATTTATTGGTTTAGTTGTCCCCCACGTTGTCCGCTTGTTGGTTGGCGTCGATTACCGCTGGATTATGCCGTATTCTGCGGTTTTTGGAGCCATTTTACTGTTAACAGCGGATATCGGAGCCAGATTGCTGATTAAACCCCAAGAACTTCCAGTCGGAGTCATGACTGCTTTCGTGGGTGCGCCCTTGTTCGTTTATCTTGCCCGCTTCAAGGTGAAAAAATGAACAACTGGTTGGTCGTTCGTTCTAAGGCGCTTCCGGTATCCTTCCGTATCGATCGGCGTATTCCTAGTATCCTGAGTATTCTGGTCTTCGTTACCCTGGCGGCGATGGTTGTCAGTGTTTCTTACGGGGAATATCCGATTCCCATCATCTCCGTCATCAAAACCTTACTCGGACTGGAAACCGGAAACCCTGACTATCCCTTCATTATCAATACACTGCGACTGCCTAGAACCTTAGTCGCGGCTCTTGTCGGAGTGGCATTGGCGGTTTCCGGTACGATCTTGCAAGGCATTACCCGCAATCCCCTAGCAGACCCAGGCATCATCGGGATTAACGCGGGTGCAAGTCTGGCGGCGGTTAGTCTGATTGTTTTGTTTCCCAGTGTCCCGATTGCAATCTTGCCGGTGTCTGCCTTTGGGGGAGCATTAACTGTCGCTTTTCTGATTTACTTTTTGGCATGGGATAAAGGGAGTTCTCCGGTTCGCCTGATTTTGATTGGGGTCGGGATTGCCGCAGTCATCGGCGCTTTGACTAGCTTGATGGTGACATTCGGTGAGATTAATAGTGTGAGTCAGGCGTTGGTGTGGTTGGCGGGGAGTGTCTACGGTCGCAGTTGGGAGGAGGTATGGTCTGTTGCACCTTGGTTCGCGGTGTTGGTGCCCTTGGCTTTGGGGAAAGCGCGACAGCTGAATGCTTTAAATTTGGGCGATGATGTTGCCAAAGGGCTGGGTAGTTCGGTGGAATGGGAACGCGGCTGGTTACTCGCGATCGCTACCGCGTTGACGGGTGCGGCGGTGGCTACGGCTGGTACGATTAGCTTTGTTGGGTTAATGGCACCGCACATCGCACGTCAATTAGTGGGTTCAACTCATGAGGGGTTAATTCCTGTCTCGGCAACAATTGGGGCAATGATTGTAGTGGTTGCGGATTTGCTAGGGCGATCGCTATTTGCTCCGACTGAACTTCCCTGTGGTGTCATTACAGCCGTGATTGGCGCTCCTTATTTTATCTATCTGTTGGTGCAAAACCGCAAACGATGAACCCAAAGATGAACCGACTCTCCACCCGCAGGCTCACCTTGGCTTATGAAGGTGTGCCAATTATCAAAAATCTTGATTTGGCAATTCCCGAAGGGAAAATCACCGCTTTAGTGGGTGCCAACGGTTGCGGTAAGTCTACACTGCTGAGGGGTTTGGCGAGATTGCTCAAGCCACGGAACGGGACGGTTTATCTGGATGCGGCTGATTTGTTCAAGTTATCCACGAAAGAGGTCGCCAAGCAACTGGGAATTCTTCCCCAAGGGCCAGTGGCACCGGAAGGGTTAACTGTGCGAGATTTAGTAGCGCTGGGGCGTTATCCTTATCAGAACTGGTTGCAGCAGTGGTCAAAAGAAGATGAGCGGTTGGTCGCGTTAGCCTTGGCAACGACTGGGATGACCGAATTGGCAGAGCGATCGCTCGATACGCTTTCCGGTGGACAGCGACAACGTGCTTGGATTGCAATGGCGCTGGCTCAGGATACAGAGATTTTACTTTTAGATGAACCCACAACTTTCTTAGACTTGGCGCACCAAATTGAGGTGTTGGATTTGCTTTTGGAGTTGAACCAGACGCAAGGACGAACGCTGGTAATGGTGTTGCACGATTTAAACCAAGCTTGTCGCTATGCAGATTACCTAGTAGCGGTAAAAGAAGGTTGCGTTTATGCCCACGGAACCCCGATGCAGGTGATGACCGAAGAAATGGTGCGCGAAGTATTTGGGCTGGGTTGTCGCATCGTGGAAGATCCCGTAGCCGGAACACCGATGTGTATTCCGCTGGGGCGGAAGCTGAAGATAAGCCAAGAGGCTGCCTTAAAGGGCGATCGCTTCACTGGAAACTGAGGGCGTAGAAACAAGTCGCGATCGCCCTTGGCGCAAGCGAAGCTATCGCCCTTGGCGCAAGCGAAGCTATCAGGCTTTCACTTCCGCGTGCAACTGCGCCACAACACATTAAACTTTTGCAGTTAACGAGAATAATTTTCAACTATTCGTTAGGAAAATGATGATAAAATTTTTCATCAAGTATTTGCAAATCGCCCGCAGCAAATCGCCAACAGGCTGGAAGTCTGGGGCTGCACAAACAAAGCCTGCTGACCCAGGCTGAATTGAGTCCGCGTAGGCGGACTTGGTTGAATAGAAGTGAAGCAACTTCTGCTCCCTTCTAATCACACTTGTTAATACAAAAATAAAATTTGAAGCCGTATTTTTTTGTTTTTTAAATTATCAATTTGTCAAGAACGTAATGTTAAATTTTCTTTCAAGGTGGTGTTTTATTAAAGAGCGTTTGCGTTCTCTTGATAAGTTCCAAAAAAATAGTAGGCGCTACGCAATCGGAGGTTTTAGAGGAAAATCTTTGCGAATTTTCCCATTAATATTAGGTTTCATCTTTACTCTATTTTTGGGGAGCCAGAGTCTAAGCTTACCAGCAGCCTCGACTGAAATTCTCTGGGACACCTACGGCATCCCGCATATCTACGGCAAGGATGCAGGAAGTGCATTTCGCGCCTTTGGTTGGGCGCAGATGCAAAGTCATGGCAACCTGCTGTTGCGCCTCTACGGTCAGGCACGGGGACGAAGTGCCGAATACTGGGGAGAAGAGTACCTAGAGTCAGATAAATGGGTACAAACAATGGGAATTCCCGAACGTGCCAGCAAGTGGTATGAGTCGCAGAGTCCCGCTTTCCGCAGTTATCTAGATGCCTTTGCCGCAGGAATCAATGCCTATGCTAAGGAACATCCCGACCTGATTGATGATGAAGTGAAGGCGGTGCTGCCAGTCCAGCCAGTAGATATCCTGGCTCACGAACAGCGGGTGATGAATTTCACATTTATTGTGAATCCGCAGATTGTTCAAAGCCTTGCCGATAACAAATCAATGGGTTCTAATGCGTGGGCGATCGCGCCTAAGCATTCTGCAAGCGGGAACGCGATGCTACTAGCGAACCCGCACCTGCCTTGGTCAGATTTATTTGTCTGGTATGAAGCCCAGATTACCGCACCAGGAATTGACGCTTATGGGGCGACACTCGTTGGACTTCCCGTACTCGCGATCGCATTCAACAATAATCTCGGCTGGACTCACACAGTCAATACCCATGACGGGTGGGACGCTTATGAACTGGAACTAAAAGACGGCGGCTATCGCTTCGACGGTAAGGTTCAAGCCTTTGAGACAGAAAAGAAAATCTTGAAGGTGAAGCAGCATGATGGCACACTGCGCTCAGAATCACTGGTCGTACAACGTTCCCTTCACGGCCCTGTTGTCGCAGGCAAGGAGGGAAAAGCCGTGGCATTGCGGGTTGTGGGGCTTGAGCAACCCGGAGCGTTGGAGCAGTGGTACTCGATGGCGCGTGCCACTAAACTGCCTGAATTTGAGGCTGCCCTAAAGCAGTTGCAGATTCCGATGTTCACGGTGATGTATGCAGACCGCGAGGGACATATCATGCACCTATTTAACGGTCAGGTGCCAATTCGCACATCTGGAGACTTTGAATACTGGGAAGGCATGATTCCTGGCGACACCTCTAAAACCTTATGGACGAAAACGCATCCCTACCGCGATTTGCCCCGCGTCATTGACCCACCTAGCGGCTGGTTGCAAAATACCAACGATCCACCGTGGACAACGACTTTCCCAGTAGCGTTAAATCCAGCAGATTTCCCGCCCTACATGGCACCGCAGTTCATGCATTTTCGAGCGCAACGCTCTGCAAGGATGCTGGATGAGGATAAACAAATTTCTTTTGAGGAAATGATTCAGTACAAGCACTCGACACGCATGGAACTGGCAGATCGTTTCCTGGATGACCTAATTCCCGCCGCACGGCAGTATGGAGATAAATTAGCGCGTCGAGCCGCTGATGTGCTGCAAGCTTGGGATCGAAATGCGGATGCAGATAGTCGGGGTGGCGTACTCTTTTACCTTTGGGCGGAAGAGATGGAATTCGATAATGCATTTACTACCCCCTGGAACGAGAATTCCCCGCGCATCACACCCGACGGCTTGGCAGATCCTCAAAGCGCAGTTAAGGTGCTTTCTACCGCAGCAGCAAAGGTAGAGGCAGCTTATAAAGCCATAGATGTACCTTGGGGCGAAGTTTTCCGGCTGCGGTCTAATGGTGTGGATCTGCCTGCCAATGGTGGTTCGGGAGACCTTGGTATCTTCCGCGTTGTCAATTATGCCCCGACGAAAGATGGGCGCTTTCAAGCGGTCGGGGGCGATTCTTACATCGCTGCGGTCGAGTTTTCTAACCCAGTTAAGGCGATGGCACTGATCGGCTACGGTAATGCAACTCAACCGCGATCGCCCCATATTAGCGATCAGTTACCGCTATCCGCCCGCAAACAGTTGCGTCCGGTATGGCGATCGCGTCAGGATATCCTGGCTCATTTGGATGAGCGCAAGGTATTCTGAGGCGCATTCATGAAAATAAAGCCCCTGGCATCAGTGCTAGGGGCTTTGTGCTTCCAGAAGCGATCGCTCCCGATCAAAAGCAAAGTCGTGAGTGTTACTTTCCAAGCGTGCTGATTGAGTCCAGTTCTCTAGAAAGGAATTGAAGCAGCAGGGGTTGAGCGGATTGCACAAAGAAATGGTCGCCGGGAAGCATTTGCAGTGAGAAGTCAGCGCTTGTCTGCTGTTGCCAAGCCTCAAGACGCTCAACGCTGACTTTGATATCTTGCAAACCGCCAAAAACAGTGATGGGACACTGAAGCGGCGCTTCGGTAGCATAAACATAAGTTTCGAGAACGGCAAAATCTGCCCGCAGGATGGGGAGAAGCAGTTCCATCAGTTCCACATTCTCTAGCACTGCTTCGGGAGTCCCGTTAAGACGGCGCAGTTCCTCGATAAAAGCAGGTTCTGGCAGGGCGTGGATGGGCGGTTCTTTTGCCGGAATTTGAGGGGCGCTGCGACCAGATACAAACAGATGGACTGGACTGATCCCATACTTTCTGCGGAGTAGACGAGCCACCTCGAAGCTGACGAGTGCCCCCATGCTGTGACCGAAGAAGGCAAATGGCTTGTCTAAGTATGGCAAAAGGGCGTGCGCGATCGCCTGCACCAGAGGTAAAGTCTGAGTAAATGGCGCTTCCAAAATCCGCTTTCCTCGTCCGGGAAGTTCGACAGCACAAACTTCGACACCCACAGGTAGACCCTGAGACCAGGTGCGAAAATTGAGCGCCCCACCACCAGCATAGGGAAAGCAGAACAGGCGCAGGCTGGAGAGAGGATTTGGCTTAGGACAATACATGATTGTTAAGGGTTGTTGCAGCGAATTCACCCACTGGGGGAGCATCCAGCAAACCGTTATCAATTAGGTAGGAAAAATAGGGTGCAAACAACTCAGTCTCTAAGGGCGGACAAACAATAGAAGAACCGGCAAGCCCGTCTAGGGTATTCTGACAGTCAAACTGTAAAATTGCTGTAGTGGAGGCTGGTTCTTGTGATGTTGGTTGATTCATAAAATCCAATAGGGGAGACAAGGCATTTCCTGAAGATGTTTTAGCCGCCTCCAATAGTTCGCTGTGCCATTGATCGTATGAAACTTCCTGAAGGGGATAGCCAAACGAGCGAACCCAATTGATAACCTGGTTCCAATGGGCGGGATAGGGATTGACGATGTGAAAATCCTTGTTTAAGGATTCTTGCTGCTTGGATAGATAAGCGATCGCTCTACTCGCATAATCTATCGGAACTAAATTCACCATTGCATCACGCTTGGGAACGCTACCGAGTTGGATGCAACCTTTTACCCATCTGAAGGTATTATCGCTTTTGTTGCAAAGCCCGGTTTGGCTATGCCAGGATATCCGTCCGGGTCTGTAAATACAGACCGGAATTCCGCGATCGCGTGCAATCGTTGCTAACTTTTCGGCAACCCATTTACTCTGAGCGTAACCAGTATCTATCACTTCCTCAGAATTGATAGAATCCTGTTCTCGAATGACCCTGACTCCAGAACCGCCCGCCGGAGAAACAGCATTAGTGCTAGAAATAAAATGCACTGGCTTAAGTTTAATTAAACTTGCCAATCTCAAAACTTCCTGAGTTCCCAGTACATTGGCGGCTTTAAGGGCAGAGTATGGGTAAGTAAAATTAACTAAGGCACCATTGTGATAGATGACATCGATTTGACTAGCCATGTCTCGAAATTGTTCATCCGAAAGCCCTAAAAACGGTTTAGACAGCTCTCCCATAATCGGGATAATTCTGGAGCTGAAATTTTCATCCCAAAGTGAGTAGGATTCCAGGCTATTTTGTAGCCGTTCTTTCCCAGACTCTGCATTAGTAGCACGTACCAGACAATAGATATCTGCTTGTGTTTGTTGCAAAAGTTCGGAGAGTAAAAAAGCTCCTAAAAACCCAGTTGCTCCAGTTAAAAAGATGCAACTTGGTTCAGTGACTAACTCAACAGGTATAGAGTCAGGGCGAATTGTCGGATCTAGGACAGCTTCAGCGTCTAGATTTAAATTCGAGGCGGGAGAAACAAAAGGAATGACTCCCTGTTTCATTTCGATGTTTTTCCCTAAATCGGCGATGGTAGGAGCATCAAAAAAATCGCGCAAGGTCAGTTCTATCTGGAAAGTTTCTCGCACCTTGGCAAGTAACTGAGGGATGAGTAAAGAGTGTCCCCCTAGGTCGAAGAAATTGTCATAAATCCCGACCTTTTGAAGTTTGAGAAGGTGAACCCAAATTCCGGCAAGTACCTCCTCAACGCTGTTGCGAGGAGCTACAAACGTATCTGCTACGGGTTTTATTGTCTCCGGTGCTGGCAATGCCGAACGGTCTATTTTGCCATTTGGGGTAAGCGGTAAAGCTTTCAAAACTACGAAAGCAGAAGGCACCATGTATTCGGGTAGCTTCTCTTTGAGGAAGGAACGCAGATCGTTAATGAGTGCTGAATTTGAAACGATATAAGCCACTAAACGTTGTCCCACATCCTCTCGCAGCAAAACAATACTCTGGCGTACCCCAGGAAATTGAGACAGTACCGCCTCAATTTCCCCTAACTCAACCCGGAAACCCCGAATCTTCACCTGGTCGTCAATTCGTCCGAGAAACTCGATGTTTCCGTCGGGTAAATAACGAGCCAAGTCTCCGGTTTTGTAAAGTTTTGAGTTTTGAGTTTTGAGTTTTGAGTTAGGTGGGACGTCTTGTAACTCATTCCTCAAAATAGAGAACTCATCTCTCTCGATGAAGGAGTCGATAATAAATTTTTTGGCTGTCAGTTCCGGCTGATTTAAATAACCTCGCGCCAAACCAGCACCGCCGATGTATAACTCACCCGGTACGCCAATTGGAACTGGCTGAAGATGAGAATCTAAGATATAAATCTGCGTGTTCGGGATTGGACGACCTAGAGGAACTGTTTCAGAAATACGATCCGCTTTCCCATCTGCTACCCGATCTGCTACCTGATAGGTAAGTACGCCTACTGTTGCTTCTGTTGGCCCGTAATGGTTGAAGATTTGGCAGTTGGAAGCTAGTTTTTGAATTGTCTCAATCAAATTCCAAGTTAAAGCTTCACCACCAAGGATTAATCGCTTTCTAGGTAAGATGTGCGCGGGGTTAGAAGCTGTCAGTAAAGCCGATAGGTGAGAAGGAACAATTTTGAGGCAATCAATGGGATGTTTTTGAAAGTAATTTGTCAGTGCTTCTGGGTCAGTTGCGCGTTCTTGGGAGACTATATGGAGACACCCACCCGTACACAAAGCCGGGAAAACAACTGTATGACCTAAATCGGCAGCAAAAGTGGAAATAATTGCATAACTGGCACCTGCTGGCAAATCTAGTCTGTTAATAATACCGTTGACGTAATTCAGCAGTTGTTGATGCTCGACGGCAACTCCTTTAGGTGTGCCAGTGGAACCGGAGGTGTAGATTACATAAGCGAGGTTTGAGGGCTTTTGGATGGAATTTTGGCTTTGGACTGGGATGGTTTCCCAATTTGTATCTAGACAAAGGACTTTGGCACTGTGTTGGGGAATTTCTAAAAACCGTTTCTGAGTTAACAACACTGGCACTTGAGCATCTTGCAACATCAAGGCGAGGCGTTCTTTTGGCATTGCCGGATCTAGCGGTAGATATGCACCGCCTGCCTTGAGAATGCCTAGCATTCCCATCACCATTTCTAGAGAACGTTCAACGCAAATACCAACGACGACCTCTGGTTTAACTCCCAAGTTTTGCAGGTGATGCGCTATTTTGTTGGCACGATCGTTGAGTTCGCGGTAGGTTAATTGTTGATTTTCAAATACAACGGCAATGTTGTCTGGCGTGCGTTCTACTTGTTCTTCAAACAGTTGGTGGATGCACTTGGATTGGTGGTAATCAGTTTGAGTGTTGTTGAATTCAACTAATAATTCGTGTCGAGAGCGATCGCTCAGTATATTTAACTGACCAATTGCGGTTTCTGGGCTGTTAGCAGCACTTTCCACTAAGCTATGAAATTGTTCTGCCAAGGCTTGAATCGCCTCTATACCGATGATGCCAGCATCATAGTCAAACTTGGCACTCAGCGACTCATCCCGACGCACGCAAGAGAGTTTGGCTTTGAAGCGATCGCAGCAGACGTACTGCTGGTAAATCGCAAATGATAAATCGCTAGCAGAATACTTGTTTAGCTGTTCTTCAAACTCGAAACCGAAGGGAAAGCCGGATAAGGTTGCAGTGCTAATATTTTCCTGGCAGAAATACTCTTGCCAGTTATTGGCATCGTTTACAGACTGCTGAACTTGCTGTACAATTTCACTAAATTTCAAGCTGTCTTCTAGATGAGTGCGAAGCGGTAAGAATTTGGCAAACAGTCCTAGTGCTGGCTCCAATTCTTCATATTTTCGACCATTAAAAGCAGTGCTAACGATAATATCTGGTTGTCTAGTTAGTCGCCAAAGTAGAGTCTTCAAGCAAGCGAGTAAGACGGCTGAAATAGAAGCATTGTATTTTTGCCCGATCGCTGTAATTTTGGCAACCAAATCTGGCTCAATCTGACACTCAATAGAGTTGAGTTCAAAGTTAGCAGGTAAGCCAAGCAGTTTCTTCTCTAAAGGCAGCTTCAAATTAGCCAAGTTAGAGAAATCTTGCTGGTTCCAGTATTCTTTGCCAGCTAAATCATCCTCATCCTCAAGCAATTGATTCTGCCATTCGGAAAATTGTACATATTGCACAATTTCTTCCTCGGCTATTTCCTCACCTCGAAGACTGGCAGCATATCCTTGGCTAATTTCTTGTACCAGATTCTTCAATGTCCAACTGTCGGCGCAAAGAGAAGGCAAAGTGACAATTAAAATATGTTTGTCATCCGACAGAGTAATTAAAGATGCACGCAGTAGCGAACCAGTAGGTTCGGAAGTAGAAATTGAGCGTCTTTCTTCTTGAAGAATTGCCTCTATTTTGGTTTTTTGTTCCTGGGAATTACAGCCGCTTAAATTGATAGAACACCAGGAGGCTACATCGATGCGATCGCTAACTACTTGGATCGGAATTTTTATCCCTGGTTCTCGATGGAAAATTGTCCGGAGAATTTCATGACGATTGATGATTTGCTGCACAGCTTCTTTTAAGGCTCTTGTCTTAAGATTGCCTTTTATCAAAATGGCGCATTGGGCGCAATAAGTAGCGCTATCTTGTTGCAATAACCAAAGATATTTTTGCTGAAGAGACAACCGAAATCCATTTATAGTTTGCATTTTTTAATGTTCTCACTACGTATGCTGCTTGCTTAATTTGTAAAAGAAGTTAGACTTGTTACCAAACAATATTTAGTTATAAAACCGCAAAAAATATTTGAGTTTTTTGCTAGATCCTACTTAGGCGTTAAGATAAAAACGCAAAAGTTGCTAACTTTTCTTTGCGGTTTTTTTGCGTTAAAAAGCCTCTCTTTTAATTTCTTGGTCAGTTGTCATTTCCCCCATTGCTACTACAATCTTCCGCGAACCTATAAATGGGTTACGGCTGTGTGAAGCTAACATATTATCTAGCATTAATATGTCTCCCTCCTGCCAAGGGAAACTAACAGATGCCTGTCGATAAATTTCTTGAATTTCTGCTATTACTGAATCTTCAATGGTCGTGCCATCTCCGTAATAGACATTCCGGGGCAAGTTTTCCTCTCCAAATACAGATAATAGAGAGGCGCGGACTGCTGGATCTAAGCAGGAGACATGGTGCAAGAAAAGTTGATTAAAAAATACCGTTTCTCCCGTTTTTGGATGCTTGGATATCGCCGGACGAATTTGGCGAGTTCTCAACCCATTGTCTTCTCTCCACTCAAATTCGATTGCAGCTTTCCGGCAATAATCTTCTACTACACTTTTATCGGTCGTTCTAAAAAACTCTTGCCAGCTAACATCTAATCCATCTGTATAGTTACGGACGTACATAATTTGCTTTTGGGCAAATCTTTCTTTAAGTTGGGAGTCGAGTAGCTGGTAAACTTTGCGACAGTCAATAATCGGAGTTTCTCCGCCTTGCTGTGCCGCTTTGACACAGAAAAACCAAATTTTTAAAGGCCAACGGTGTAAATGCGAACTCTCGTTATGAAACAAGATGGCTTTATCCGCCGGATAAGGAGTCGAACCGTAAACTTGACCGCTCACTCCTTCGCGGGGTAAGTCTCCGTATTCCCCGAATAATTGGGGACAAATGGCTTGGGCAAATTGCTCAAAAATAGAAACTAAAGGTTCGTTAAAGCCTCGGAATAGAATTGCTCCATGTTGTAATAACTTCGTTTGGATTAATTCTTGGTTATTTTTTGCCCAGTCAACGATATCAACCTCATTTACCGCAGGTTTGAGAATTAAGGGGAATGTTGCATCGGTTTGTAAATATTCGGTTTTGACTAATTCGCCTTTGGGCAGAGTAACTGCTTTAGGTTTGATATTCTTGAACTTACTGAAGTTACTCTTTTCGCGTTTGACTTCTTGCATGGCTTGTTGTTTCTTTTCAGCTTCGGTGAGTATTTCTAAACGATTGAGGCGCGTATCCGGCTGGGTGACGATGCTGTTGAGGAGGGTTTCAAAATGAGCTGATAGGCGAGCGATCGCATCCGCATCAAATAAATCGGCGTTGTACTTCCAACTGCCAACAATGCCATTCTTTGTTTCCGACACGAACAGCACTAAATCAAATTTCGCTGTCCCGCCCTCTACCTCAATTGGGGTTAAAGTTAAACCCGAAAGTTCTAAAGTAGGTACGGGTGTATTTTGCATCACGAACAACACTTGAAACAGGGGAGTGCGGCTCAAATTCCTTTCAGGACGCAGTTCCTCAACCAACTTCTCAAAAGGCAAGTCTTGATGGACATAAGCTTTTAAAGTAATGTCGCGCACTCGCTTGAGCAATTCGCGGAAACTGGGGTTGCCACGCAGATCGGTGCGTAAGACCAAAATGTTGACAAAGAAACCAATCAACGATTCAGTTTCAACTTGAGTGCGATTGGCGACATCGGTGCCAACAATGATGTCATCCTGACTGGTGTAGCGGTGCAGCAGTGTCTGAAAGGCTGCCAGCAGCGTCATGAAGAGAGTTACACCTTCTTGGCGGCTGAGTACATTTAGCGCCCCAGACAGCTTTGGAGATAGCTCAAAGGATTGAATGCCAGCTTGAAAAGTAGAAGCAGTGGGTTGTTTGGTAGGTAGTTTCATCTGGGGCGGATTGTGACCTAACTGCTGCTTCCAGTAATCAAGCTTGGCTTCCAAAACTTCCCCTTGCAGCCAATGTCGTTGCCAAACTGCATAGTCTGCGTACTGTATGGGCAATTCGGGCAGTGGCGAGGGTTTCCCGGCACAAAAGGCTTCGTAGAGTGCCGCCACTTCCCGGATCAGTACCCCCATCGACCAGCCATCAGCGATGATGTGGTGCAGGGTCAGCAGTACCGCATTTTCTGCCTCATCCAGTTGTAATAAAGTGACGCGCAGCAACGGCAATTGAGTGAGGTCGAAAGGTCGTTGCGCTTCCTCCGTGGCAAGTCGCAGCACCTCAGCGTCTCGTTCGGATGGTGGCAATCGCAGGTCTATTACTGGCAGTTTGAAAGTCGCAGAGGGGATAATTACCTGAATGGGTTGTCCTGCTTCTGTCGCAAAGATTGTCCGCAAAGCTTCGTGACGCTGGATAATCGCCTGAAAGCTTTGCTCTAGCGCTACGATATTGAGCGCACCGACCAGGCGCACTGCTGCTGGAATGTTATAGGCAGAATCGCCTGGATTTAATTGGTCGAGGAACCACAATCGCTGTTGAGCAAAGGAGAGGGGCAGTTTTCCCTCCCGCGCAACGGGCACCAGAGGCGGAATTTGAAGATTTTCTTGGGCGCGACAAGCTGTTTCGATACGTTCTGCCAAACCCGCTACTGTCGGCGACTCAAACAGAAAACGCAGGGGAATTTCAACTTGAAAGGCTTCCCGGAGGCGAGACATTACCTGAGTTGCCAGCAGCGAGTGTCCGCCTAAGTCAAAGAAGCGATCGCGCATACCGACTTGCTCTAAACCGAGAACTTGAGTCCAAATCCCTGCGACAACTTCCTCAATGGCGGTGCGGGGAGCAATATAGGCGCTTTCTAACTCTGGTCTAGCGGTGTCGGGTTCTGGCAATGCGCGACGGTCAATTTTTCCGTTGGGTGTTAGAGGAATTGCCTCTAGCAGTACAAAGCTAGAAGGCACCATGTAATTAGGTAGCTTCTCCTTGAGAAATGAGCGCAGTTGTACGGGTGTCGTTGCAGCTTCTTGCTTCAGTACGACATAAGCAACCAAACACTTGTCGCTAGAATTGTCTTCTCTAGCAATCACGACAGCTTGCTGCACGCCTGGATGTTGGCTCAGTACCGCTTCAATTTCGCCCAGTTCGATACGGAAGCCGCGTACTTTAACTTGGTGGTCGATGCGTCCCAGATATTCCAATTCACCATTCGGCAGATATCTCGCTAAATCTCCAGTTTTGTACAGTAATTCAGACTTTTCTGACTTCTCTAAAAATGGATTGGGAATGAACTTCTCGGCTGTCAGTTCAGGTCGATTTAGGTAGCCTCTGGATAAACCTTTGCCGCCGATATACAGTTCACCCGTAACACGCACTGGGACAGGCTGTAGATGGGTATCGAGTATGTAAACTTGCGTGTTGGCAATGGGACGCCCGATGGAAACGCTAGCGTCGCTACTTTCAACTGGATGAATAGTAGACCAAATAGTGGTTTCGGTGGGACCGTACAAGTTCCACAAGCGATCGCTTCGCACGAGCAATTCATCGGCGAGTTGTCTCGGTAAGGCTTCGCCACCACAGAGGATTTTCAAATTCTTGTTTCCCTGCCATCCTGCTGCCAAAAGCAGTCGCCAAGTAGCAGGCGTTGCTTGCATGATGGTCGCCCCAGAATTGGTTAATGTTGTTAACAACTGTGCGCCGTCAGAGGCAATTTCACGGGGTACTACGACAACGCGAGATCCTACAGTTATGGGGAGGAATATTTCCAGCGCCGCAATATCAAAAGATAAGGAGGTGACAGCTAGGAAAATATCTGGCTGGCTTATTCCTAGCTGCTGGCGCATAGAAATTAGAAAATTCACTACACAGGCGTGAGAAATTTGTACACCTTTGGGTCGTCCGGTTGAGCCGGAAGTGTAGATAACATAAGCTAAGTTGGAAGGATTTTTAACTGAATTTGGAGTGCCGATTTGTAGACTTTCCCAATCGTCCAAGCATACAACCTCGGCATTATGTGACGGTAGGGTATTTAACAGCCGCTTTTGGGTTAATAACACCGAAACTTGAGCATCATCTAACATGAAAGCAAGACGCTCTGGGGGATAGGCTGGGTCTAGGGGTAGGTAGGCTCCCCCTGCTTTGAGAATGCCCAGCAATCCCACTACCATTTCTAGGGAACGTTCTACACAAATCCCTACCAAAACTTCTGGCTTCACGCCGAGCTTTTGTAGATGATGCGCTAGTTGATTCGCCTTAATATTGAGTTCGGCATAGGTAAGTTGTTGGTTTTCAAAAACAACTGCAACAGCGTCTGGTGTTCGTTCTGCTTGTTCTTCAAACAACTGGTGCAGACACCGATCCGTCGAGTCGTTCGTGTGGGTATTGTTCCACTCCACTAATAACTGATGCCGTTCGGGTTGGGTTAAAAATGGCAATTTGGAGATGGAGCGATCGCTATTTGCAACAATACTTTCTAACAAGGTTTGAAAATGTCCTACCATCCGCTGGATGGTGCTGGCATCAAATAAGTCTTTGTTATACTCAAAGACGCCGATAAGACCTTCTGATTCCTGGGATAAATTGAGTACCAAATCGAACCTTGCCGTCTGGCTCTCCATCTCTTCAAGACTGAGCGTAACTCCCGGCAATTCTAAAGTTTGTGTCGGCACGTTACGCAGAGCAAACAACACTTGAAACAGCGGATTACGGCTCAAATCCCGATCCGGCTGCAACACTTCTACCAGCTTCTCGAAGGGCAAATCCTGGTGACTGTATGCTCCCAGTGCCACCTCGCGCACCCGTCCTAACAACTCCTTAAAAGTAGGATTATTCGATAAATCAGTACGCAAAACTAAAGTATTCGCAAAAAAACCAATAATTCCTTCCAGTTCGGCGCGGTTGCGGTTGGCAATTGGCGAACCAACTAAAATATCCTCCTGTCCGGTGTAGCGGTACAGCAAGGTTTTGAACGCCGCCAACAAAACAATGAATAAAGTCGCTCCTTGCTGCTGACCGGCTTTAGTTAGTCCCTCAGTCAGCGCCTTGGACAAAATAAATTTTTCCTCTGCACCTTGGAAGGTTTGCACCGCAGGTCGCGGTCTATCTGTCGGCAAGTCCAGTACAGGAAGATTGCCTCCTAATTGCTTTTTCCAATAAGCAATCTGGGCTTCTAAAACTTCTCCTTGTAGCCACTGTCGCTGCCAAACTGCAAAGTCTGCATATTGGATACTTAATTCAGGAATTGGCGAGGAATTGCGACTAGAGAAAGCTTTATAAAAGGTGGCTAACTCTTGAATAAATATCCCCATTGACCACCCATCTGAAACAATGTGGTGCATCGTAAATAACACCACATACTCAAATTCGCTCAGATGCAGCAGGCTAACTCGCAGCAAAGGTGCTTGTGTGAGGTCAAAGGGTTTTTGCGCTTCTGCGGTGACGAATTGCCGTACTGCTTGCTCTCGTTCGGTGTTGGGAAGTTTCCGCAAATCGATAACTGGAAGCGTTAATTTCAAATCTGGGGTAATGACTTGGACAGGTTGCCCATTTACTGTTGTGAAGGCAGTCCGTAGGACTTCGTGACGCTCGATAATTGCGTTGAGACTTTGTTCGAGAGCGATCGCATCCAGCGTTCCCTCAACCCGCACAGCCGCAGGGATGTTATAGCTGGTATTTCCTGGCTCTAATTGGTCAAAAAACCACAACCGCTGTTGAGCAAATGACAAGGGAAACAAGTTAGATTCCCGGTTTTGGCGGGGGATTTGGGTTGGTGCTATCGGCTCTTTTTTCTGATTAAGCCGTTTTAGCAGCAAATCGCGTTTTTCTGGAGAAAGTCCGGCGATGCGAACGAGGAAGTCGTCGCGCTTCCCTTCGCTTAAATTACTCATTTGCCTACTCCTTCCTTAGCCAAAACTTCTCGAACTTCTTCCTCCGATATTTCATCTAGCTCTGCTAACATCTGAGCCATCATTTCCTCATCGGTTTGTTCAGCTAGTTTTTGAGCGATCGCGACTGCTAAATCCGCGACAGTGGGAGAGTCGAAAAACTGCCGCAAGGGAAACTCCACATTAAAGGCGTCACGTAATCGGGAAATCACCTGAGTTGCTAGCAGCGAATGTCCTCCTAGCTCGAAAAAATTGTCGTAAATACCCACTTGTTCAATCCCAATCGCTTCAGCCCAAATTCCAGCTATTACCTCCTCAACATTGGTGCGGGGAGCAACAAACGTTCCTGCTAACTCTGGGCGAATTTGCTCAGGTGCTGGCAGTTTTTTTCGATCCACTTTCCCGTTAGCCGTTAAAGGCAGAGTCTTTAAAATCACAAAAGCAGAAGGTATCATGTATTCCGGCAACTTCGCCTTTACAAAAGAACGTAAGTCACCCATTAGATTTGATTGAGTAGATTCTTCTCTACTTCCCCGCTGCTGACTGAAAACCGAATAAGCAACTAAACGCTTGTCCCCAGACACATCCTCCCGAACTACAACTACAGCCTGTTCTACGCCTGGATGCTGCTTTAGCACCGCCTCAATTTCTCCCAGTTCGATACGGAATCCCCGGATTTTTACCTGATGGTCAATTCGGCCTAGAAACTCAATGTTTCCATCCGGTAAATAGCGAGCCAAGTCTCCAGTTTTATAAAGTTTTGAGTTTTGAGTTTTGAGTTTTGAGTTTTCTTCTGACTCCTGACTTTTGATATCAAATCCGTTTACCGCATCAGGAAAGCACCCCACCCCCAACCCCTCCCCGCAGGCAGAGAGGGGAGCCGGAGCCGCAGGCTCTGACGGGGTGGGGTTCAGAGGGAATGCTGGTTCATTCAGCGGGCTGGATCTGACTTTTGAATTCTTTAAAAATGGGTTGGGAATGAATTTTTCAGCTGTTAGTTCCGGCTGATTTAAATAACCTCGGGCTAAACTATCTCCGCCAATGTAAATTTCGCCAGACACACCAATCGGCACGAGTTGAAGATGGCTATCTAGTATATAAATCTGGGTATTTGCTAGGGGACGACCGAGCGGAACTGTCTTTGAAACATTAGCTATATTCCCACTGTCCATCTGATAGGTAAGTACCCCGACAGTTGTTTCTGTTGGTCCGTAGTGATTGAGAATGCGGCATGATGGAGCTAAGTTCTGGATTTTTTCAATCAAACCCCAATTAGATGCTTCTCCACCCAAAATTAATCGCTGACGAGGCAAAATAATTTCTGGTTGAGAAGATGATAGTAAAGCCGATAAATGAGAAGGAACTATTTTGAGGCAATCAACTGGATGCTGTTGAAAATATTGCGATAGCGCTTCAGCATCAGCAGCGCGATCTTGAGAGATGATATGGAGACATCCTCCCGTACACAAAGAGGAAAATAAGACTGTATTTCCCAAATCCGCAGCAAAGGTAGAAACCATTGCAAAACTGGCACCATCGGGAAGATCCAATCTTTCCAAAATGCCATTGAGATAGTTGAGAATTTGTCGATGTTCAATCGCAACACCTTTGGGTGTTCCCGTAGAGCCAGAGGTGTAAATTACATAGGCAAGATTTTCGACTGTTGCAACTGATTCTAAGTTGCGATCCGAAGGCTGCGCGGTAGCGCAATCGCTCTCTTGTTGCATTTCAGACTCGGAATCTAAGCAGAAAACGGTAGCTGTCGAGTCGGGAAGGTTAGTGACTAACTGTTGTTGCGTTAACAGCACCTTTGCCTGAGTATCTTGCAGGATGAACGCTAGACGCTCCGGTGGCAAGGTGGGTTCAAGGGGTACATAAGCTCCCCCAGCTTTCAGCACTCCCAACAGTCCAACAACCATCTCTAGGGAGCGTTCTAGATAAAGACCAACTAAAACTTCTGGTGCGACACCCAGCTTTCGCAAGGAATGAGCGAGTTGGTTAGCGCGTTGATTTAACTGCTGATAAGTGAGATGTTCGTCTTCATAGACAAGCGCGATCGCGTCCGGCGTTTTTTCAACCTGTTGCTCAAATCGTTGATGTATTCCCTGAAGCTGAGGAAAATCAATCTTGGTATTGTTGAACTCAATCAAAAGTTGCTGGCGTTCTACCTTGCTGAGAATTTCCAACTCACTAATCGCAACATTTGGAGTTTCGAGGATACTATCAACCAAAGTGAGAAAATGTCCGGCTAAACGCTGAATATCCGTTTCAGTAAATAAGTTTGCGTCGTAGTGGAACTCGATACTCAAAGAGTCATCCCGCTCAACGCCAGCCAGTTTGATTTTGAAGCGATCAATACAAATATACTGCCGTTCAATTGAAAAGGTAACGCTATTAGCAGAATATTTATCAGCCGCTTGATTAAATTCAAAACAAACTGGGAAAAAGGATGAATCAGCCGAGGCGTTAAAATCCCAGCTAAAGTATTCTTGCCATTGGTAAACTTCTTGTTGCGCTTGATGAACGTTTTGCAATAACTCCCCAAAGGAAAGCTTTGCTTCTAAATTGCTCTGAATCGGTAAATATTTGGCAAACAATCCCAGCGCTGATTCCAATTCCTCGTATTTCCGTCCATCGAAAGCTGTCCCTATTACCAAATCTGGCTGTTTGGTGAGCCGCCAAAGCAAAATTGTCCAGCAAGTTAGAAGGAATGACGACACAGTTCCATTCTTACTCACGAATGCTGTTATTTCGGCTACTCGATCGGGATTAATTGCCTGGGTAATAAATTGCGGTTGAAAATTTGCTGGTTCTGAAACTAATTTTTCCAGCGGAAGGGCGATATTTAACAGTGCAGAAAAATCTTGCTTTTGCCAATAGTTTCGTCCGGCTTCCGTATCTTCTCCTTCTAGCAATTCATTCTGCCATTCGGAGATATCGGCATACTGCATTATCTCATCGTCGAGTTCCGTACCGAGACAGCAAGCAGCGTAGGTACGACTAATTTCTCTTGCTAAATGCTGTAAAGTTGCAGCATCGGCACAAAGAGCCGGTAAATTAATCAGCAAGATATGCTTCTGCTCTGACAGAGTAATTAAGGATAGGTGTAATAGCGAATCTCGCTCAAAATTGCAGTCTTCATCACTTATTTTGTTAAAAAGCGCTTCCAGTTGATTCTTTTGCTCTTGGATATTGCTAGAACTCAAATCAATAGATTGCCAGTTAATACTGTTGCTATCTGAAATAACTTGTAGGGGAATCGTCATTCCCGGTAGACAGCGAAAATGGGTGCGAAGGATTTCATGTTGAGTGACAATTTGTTGCAGGGATGATTCCAACATCTCTACATTAAGAACGCCTTCAAGTAAAAGATAGTACTTCGCTTGATAAGCTTGAAGTGAATTAAGTTTTTGCAAACCCCACAGGCGCTTTTGTTGAGGAGATATTTGAAAGCCTTGAATGATTCCATTTTGCATTTCTAGAACTTTATTATCCATTTTTAAAACTCATCTATTCTGGATTAAATATGTTTACTGCTAAAAGGTTCAGCCATACCTACAACAACTTTGCGCGAACCGACGAAGGGTGTTCTTCCGTGAGCCGTTAACATATTGTCGAGTATCAGAATATCTCCTGTTTGCCAAGGAAACATCACAGTTTCTTGGCGATAAGCAGAACGAATTTCCTCTAAAACTTCGGGTTCAATGGGGGAACCATCTCCGTAATAAGTGTTGTAGGGAAGCTCAATTTCCGAAAACGCTAACAATGCTTGACGAACTTTTGGTTCTAGAGTTGATACGTGAAAGAAAGCTGCATGATTAAACCAAACTGTTTCACCAGTTTTCGGGTGGTTAACTACCGCCGGACGAATTTGGCGAGTTCTCAGCTTGTCGCCTTCTTTCCACTCCATCTCAATACCGTTCTCATGACAGTATGCTTCGACAACGGTTTTATCTGAAGTTTGAAACGCTTTTTGCCAGGGAAGTCCGAGTCCAGCGCCAAAGTTGCGAACGTACATCACTTGTTTTTGGAGAAAGCGATCGCGTATTTGGACAGGAATGCGATCGCATACTTTCCGAATATCCGCTATTGGCGTTTCTCCACCTTGTTCCGCAGGCTTTACGCAGTGGAAATAAACTTTTAAAGGCCATGTATTGGCGTAGGAAAGTTCGCTGTGAAGAAAGATAGTTTGGTCGGCTGGATAGTCGGTGGAAGTATAAACATTGTCCTTCACCAGAGTCCGCGGCGACGAACCATCTTGATACGGTAAAAGTTTACCATCAGAAGTGGCTTTGACGAACTGCTCGAATACTTCAATCCCCTTAATTTTGAAGTTGCGGAAGAGTATTCCCCTGTACTTGAGAAGTTGAGTTTCTAGGAACGAACGATTATTCTGCGCCCAAGTAATTAAATCCAATCCGTCTACCATTGGTTCGATAACGAGCGGTAAAGGTTGGTTAGATTGTAGAGGTGCTGCTTTAATCAATTCATCCTCAGAGACAGTAATTGATTTTCTTTGGGCAGTTCCTACTTTTTTAAGGCTGAGTTTGGGCGATTCTGAGGGTTTCATTAGACTTCTTACAAAAGTGTGCTTTTTCCGTAGTACTGCCAGGAATTTAAATTCCTGGCTCATAGCCAAAGTCGGTTTAAAGCGACTAAATCTTGAATGTATTAGTCCGTTTTAATGGACTTCTGCTATTAGCTCGGAAATTGATTTCCGCGCGTTTCTATCCGTGCATTGCCTTGCGTTTGACTCGCTTTAACTTTTGCAGACTTGTCTGTGCTAGTTCTTTTTCTTGGGCGATTTGCTGTTGTTGTTCAGCTTGCGCGATCGCACTTGCAAGTTGTTCTAATCGAATGTTTGGTTGGGCCACGGCTTGTCGCAGAATAGCTTCTAAATTTCCGACGATTCGAGCAATCGTTGCAGCATCAAATAACTCGGCTTTGTACTCGAATGAGCCTTTCAATCCTGTGGGTGTCTCCGTTAAACCCAGCCTTAAGTCGTATCGCGCGATACCGCTGTAAAAGTCAACTGGACTAAGCGTTAATTTCGGCAGTTTCACATTTGGGATGGGGGCATTTTCCAGCGCAAACCAGACTTTAAATAAGGGAAATTCACTTTGTTTGCGATTGGGCTGTAACGCTTCTACTAGCTTTTCAAACGGCAAATCTTGGTGAACATAAGCGCCTAAAGTGACTTCGCGCACCCGCGCTAATAATTCTCGAAAGCTGGGATTTCCAGATAAATCAGTGCGGAGAACTAAAGTATTGACAAAGAAGCCAATTAGTGATTCTAGTTCAACGCGATCGCGATTAGCAATCGGCGAGCCGATGAGGATATCTTGCTGTCCCGTGTAGGCATAGAGCAAGGTTTTAAACGCCGCCGAAAGCGTCATAAATAAGGTAGCTCCTTCCCTCTGACTGAAAGCTTGAATTGCATCGCTCAAATCTTTGGGGAAAGCCAAATAATGGATAGCACCTCGATTTGACTGAACGGCGGATCTAGAGCGATCGCTCGGTAATTCTAATGGTAAATTACCGCTTAATTGCTGTTTCCAATAACTTAAATGTTTTTCCAGCACCTCTCCTTGGAGATATTGCCGCTGCCAAACCGCAAAATCGGCGTATTGAATCGGTAATTCAGGCAGCAAAGAAATTTCCCCAGTCGTAAAAGCTTTGTAGAGTTCAGTCACTTCTTGCAACATCACTCCAATTGACCACAAATCGAAGATGATATGGTGCAGAACTAAAACTAAAATATGTTCTTCCTCACCGAGTTGCAGCAGTTGAATCCGAAACAGCGGTGCTTGAGTTAAATCGAAGGGTTGTAATGCTTCTTGGGCAATTAATCGTTGAATTTTTACTTCTCGATCCGCCTCTGGAAAAGCTTGCAAGTCGATAATAGGAAATGTCACTTTCATAGCAGGAGCAATTTCTTGAATCGGTTGCCCTTCCATCACAAAACGGGTGCGTAATATTTCGTGTCGCCGCACAATTTCGTTAAAGCTTTGCTCTAGCGCCGCAACATCTAATTGTCCTACCAGGCGAACTGGTGCAGGAATATTATAGTCAGGCGAACCGGGTTCCAGGTTATCGAGAAACCACAGCCGTTGTTGAGCAAAAGATAGCGGTAGTGGCTGATTGCGGGAAATAGGCGCAATAGAACTAGAATCTATTTGTTTTGCTTGCTGAGCTGAGGAAATTACTTCAGCTAATTCCGCAACAGTTGGTGACTCAAATAAAGTCCGTAGCGGTAATTCGACTTGGAATGTTTCTCGCAACCGGGAAGTTACTTGCGTAGCGAGTAGCGAGTGACCGCCTAATTCAAAGAAGTTATCAGAGGAACCTACCGGCTGCAGATTTAGAATTTGGGCATAAATATTGGCAACTGCTTGTTCAATTGGTGTACGTGGCGCAACAAAGGTTTTTTCTAGTTCTGGGCGGAATTGGCTGAGAGTAATAAGCGATCGCCTATCGATTTTACCATTCGGAGTTAGAGGAAATTCTTCCAGCAGGATAAAGTTAGAAGGCACCATATATTCCGGCAGCTTCTCCTGCAAATAATCGCGCAATTGAGGAACCAATTCACGAGTTACTTTTCCTTGCAGCGGATTATTCGCATAGTTTCTCCAAGGTTTTACTTTGACACTTGTTTCCAAGAATGCTGGTAATTTCGCTGGAGATGCCAAGGTTTTATGCACAACTACTGCATCGTAATGATCGCCAGAATAATTAAGCTGAATGCAGTAAGATAAGTCTTGACCTAGAGCTAGAATCTCTTCAGATTCAATCCCATCTTCTGTATTGCTTTCTTGCAGTGATTTTCGCAAATCGGCAACAGTTTCTCCTCCATCATTTTCAGCTAGCAATTCTAAAGTTTTCATCTCAGATAGCAGACGCGCATTAGGAATTCCCGTGATTCCCAAAATCTCTGGGTTGGTTTCTTCCAGTAACTGACGAATACCAAGAGTCGGATTTTGCTTCTGCCAATTTAGCCAAGGGAAATCTTGCAAACAATCGACTTCAGCACTGACTCGAAGAATCACATCGTAGCGAAACTTGGTCAATTCATTCTGGTATTTACCTGGTTTGGGTTGAATTTGGACGTGACTAATTTTGGAAAATTCATGCTTCAGTGCCCTGAAAAATTCCGGATCGATAATTAGTTCCTGCTCTTGTTGTAAGCGTTTTTGGATGCGCTGCCGTAATTCAGTTATAGAAAGGTTAGAGGGAGCTTGATGCAGTTGTACAGAAGTATGGAAAGCTTCTAATAGCGGCAAACTACGCACATCCCCAATGAAGATAGAACCACCTGGTTTCACAGCATTTACAGCGCCTTCCAAGACGCGCAACAGATAGTCAGTGCTGGGGAAATACTGAATCACGGAGTTAATAATCACCACGTCGAAGGCACCCGCTTCTATTCCCTCAAAGTTATCTGCCAGTCGTCTATCTAGCGTTACTTGGGGCAGGTTTTGCGTTGTTAATTGCTGCTGAATATAGTCAAGTGCAGATTGAGAGAAGTCGGTGCCCAAGTAATGGGAACAATGAGGCGCAATGGGGAACAAAAGTAGACCAGAACCACAACCAATTTCAAGAATGCGAGAGGGTTTTAAGGCGAGAATTTGCTCAACAGTGCTGTCAACCAAAATCCGCATTTCTTCGGCGGGAATTGGTAAGCCTGTATAGCTACTATTCCAACCACTAATATTCAAAGTATCTTCCTGAATATTGGAATTTTGGTGATAAGTCTTTTCAAAGACTGTTTTCCATTCCGATACCTGCTCAGAATGCCATTGTGTTTCTGGCAATTTATCTGAATCTTGAGGAAGTTGTTTTGTTGTCAAATAAGCAACGAGGCGGTGAGTATTCAGGTCGTCCTCTTGAGCTAAGACAACGGTTTGCTCAATGGCTGGATGTTTAGCCAATACAGCCTCAATTTCCCCTAATTCGATGCGGAAGCCGCGAATTTTCACTTGATGGTCAATTCGACCTAAAAACTCTAGGTTGCCGTCAGGAAGATAACGAACTAAATCTCCTGTTTTATAGAGGCGGAACCTCTCCCCCAACTCCTCCCCTAGTAGGAGAGGGGCGTCAGGCTCCCCCTTCCCTCGTAGGGAAGGGGGCAGGGGGGTTAGGTTTTGATTAAACGGGTTGACAATAAACTTTTCGGCTGTCAGTTCTGGACGATTGAGATAACCTCGCGCCAGTCCTGCACCGCCAAGATAGAGTTCGCCAGCAACGCCAATGGGGACAGGTTGTAGAGAGTTATCTAATACATAGGTTTGTGTATTGGCAATCGGGCGACCAATCGGCGGATTTGACTGGCTACCGCGTTCGATTAAGGCGTATGTTGAATAGGTGGTATCTTCCGAAGGCCCGTAGAGATTAAATACCTGCTGGATGTGGTTTAGCTGATAGAGTTGCTGCACCAGATTATTTGGCAGGGGTTCGCCTGCGAGATTAATGGTGCGGACTGAAGCGGGGATGGCGTTATCTCGGAGTAAGGAAGCGATCGCACTGGGCACAGTATTGATTAACGTCACCCGATCCGCCACTGGTAAAGTCGGCAAATACAAGGCGTTTTCAGCCAGAATGACCGTACCACCACAGCTTAAGGGCACAAACAATTCAAAAACTGACAAGTCGAAGCAGATAGAAGTAGAAGCCAAAACCCCTGCCATATCCGCTGGTGTAAACACTGTTTTCGCCCAATCAATTAGCGCCACAGTGTTGTAATGTGCGATCGCAACCCCTTTCGGTTTGCCAGTAGAACCAGAAGTATAAATGATGTAGGCGAGGTTATCTGCGCTTACTTGAGTGGCAGGATTTTCCGGGTTTGACTGAGCAATCATGTCCCAGTCAGAGTCTAGAGAAACAACCTTCGCATTGTGTTTAGGAAGACTCTCAATCAGTTGCTGTTGCGTCAACAATACCGATGCTTGCGTATCCTCTAACATGAACGCTAAGCGTTCTTGGGGATACTTGGGATCTAGCGGTACATAAGCACCACCTGCTTTGAGAATCCCCAAAAGTCCAATCACCATTTCCAAAGAGCGTTCCATGCAGACGCCAACCAAAACTTCTGGTTTCACGCCGAGTTTTTGCAGGTAATGCGCTAATTGATTCGCTCGACTATTGAGTTCGGTATAAGTTAGCTGTTGATTATCAAAAATTACCGCAACCGCATCAGGTGTCTTTTGTACCTGTTGTTCAAATAACTGATGAATCGATTGTAGAGATGCGATTAATCGTGTCTCTACATTATCCTGCGCCTGAATATTGTTCCAGTCCAACAACAACTGATACCGTTCTGCGGCGGTCAAAATTGGTAAGTCGCCAAGACGCTGATTAGGATTAGCTGCAATACTTTCCAACAATGTTTGGAAATGCCCCAGCATCCGAGTAATTGTGGCGGCATCAAAACGGCGATCGTCGCATAAAATCCTGATCGACAATTTCGCTCCCGTTCCTGCCATGATGGTTAGGGGATAGTTTGTCTTCTCAAAAATCCGCAAATTGTCTATCTTCAGGTTCCGATTCTCTTCCCATTGCTCAGGCTCGACGGGATAGTTTTCTAAGGTGACAATGCTCTCAAAGAAAGATACGTTGGCAGGAATTTCACTCCATCCCTGAATTTTGACGAGAGGGCTATACTCGTACTGACGCATTTCTGCTTGTTGAGCCTGAAAACGATTTAACCAGGGCAAAAGTTCGGCTTCGGGATTGACATATACCCGCATTGGCAAGGTGTTGACAAACATCCCGACAATCGATTCCACCCCCACTAAATCGGTTGGACGCCCAGAAGAAATCGCCCCAAAAATTACATCCTGTTCGCCACTGTAGCGACTCAGCAGAATCGCCCAGGCTCCTTGCACTAAGGTGTTAATCGTTAAGCGATGCTGACGTGCTAAGGCTTCCAGAGCAGCGCTGACAGCCTGCGATAGCTTCATTTGCTGCTCGTTCTCGTTGTTTTCTAGACTCGCCTGATTGTGCATCCGGTCTAGTCCTAGAAGAGTCGGTGCGGTAAAGCCTTGCAGTGTCTTTCTCCAGAATGCTTCCGCTTTCGACAAATCTTGCTGCTGTAGCCAGGTAATGTATTCCCGGAAGGGACGGGGGCGTTCTAGGTGTAATTCTTGACCTTGGCAGAAGGCTTGATAAAAGGCGTAAACTTCCTGAAATACCAGGGGACCCGACCAACCATCTAAAAGGATGTGGTGATGGCTCCAAACCACTTGATAGGTATCATTTGCCAACCGAATCAAGGCGAGACGCATCAAGGGGGCTTGGGAAAGGTCGAAATCGCGATCGCGATCTGCCTGCAAAAACATTTCTAAGCGTTCTGCTTGCAACTCCTGCGAATGCCGCCAATCTTGTTCCTGCCAAATTAGTTCAGCTTGGCGGTACACCACTTGATAGGGCTTTTCCAAATCTTGCCAAAAGAAGGCAGTCCGCAAAATCGGATGTCTGTCGATTACGCTTTGCCAAGCTTGCTTAAACGCCAAGGCATTAAAATCTCCTTGCACCGTCCAGCTATACTGCTCGAAATACATTCCCGATTCCGGGGCGTACAGCGTATGAAACAGCAACCCCTGCTGCATCGGTGAAAGTTCGTAAATGTCTTCTAGATTTTCAACTTTCATGGCGGCTGCCTTTGGTAGATTGACTAATTTGGGCAAGCAACTTATCGAAGTCGCTGGTACTAGCTTTGGCGGCGATAAAGTCTGAGGGAGTGTAGCCACCTGCTTCTGGAGATTGACAGTGGGTAATAAGCGATCGCAACGCCTCTATATATCCCTCTGCCAGTCGCTGCACTGTTTCCCGGCGATGTACCGATTCGCTAAAACTCCATTCCAGGCGCAGTTGACCGACTGCAACTAATCCATTAATTTCTAATAGATAGGCTCGGCTTCCCCGTGGGCTGTAAAGGTTTCCAGTAGATTCAGAGGCGATTTTAAATAGCGAGGATGGCGGTAAACTTTGGTCGAATTGACCAAGATAGTTGAAAGTTACCTCCGCTTGAGGCAATGCTTTTAGTGCCAAGGCGACTTCTTCGCTGCTGAGGTAGCGCAACACACCATAGCCAAAGCCACGATTGGGAATCCGGCGGAGTTGTTCTTTAACTGCTTTTAAAGCTTCTCCGGGTTTGCAATTTTTACCTACATTCAGCAGCACAGGAAAGACTGAAGTAAACCAGCCTACAGTGCGGGATAAATCGATTGATTCTGAGAACGTCTCTCGTCCGTGTCCTTCCAGATCCACGAGAACCGAATCCATCCCCGTCCATTGTGAAAAAGCTTGTCCCAAAGCGGTTAGTAACACATCGTTTATTTGGGTGTTATAAACCTTGGGAACCTCTTGTAATAGAGCTTGAGTTTCTTCTTGACTCAAGCTAACGGATACAGTTTGAGCCGTATCCATTGTATTGATTCCGTTAGCATCTATTCCGTTAGCATCTATTCCGTTAGCATCTATGGGTAAGCAAGAAATCGGTTTTTGCAATTCTGTTAGCCAATAATTTAGTTCTTGCTTTAATGCGGCTGAATTTGCATATTCTCGTAGTTGTTCAGACCACTGTTTAAACGAAGTTGTTTTAGGCGGAAACTGAATTGATTTGCCTTGACTGATTTGTTCGTAACTTGTCTGTAAATCTTCAAGTAAAACTCGCCAGGAAACACCATCAACCGCTAAGTGATGAATGACAATTAGTAAACGGTTCGGCTGATTGTCGCCAAGCTCAAATAAAGCTACTCGAATCAGCGACCCTTCAGATAAATTTAAGCTAGCTTGAAGTTCATTAGCCGTATCTTCAATCGCTTGTTTTTGCTGAGTTGCTGACAGGTTAGAAAAATCAAGTTTGATGAGTGGTATTACTTCATCAACATCAGCGTGAAACTGTTGCCAACCGGATGCATCCTTAACAAAGCGCAATCGAAGTGCATCGTGATGTCTCAGTAATGCCTGTACTGACTTCTCTAACCAAGTAACATTCAATTTTTGCCTGGTTTCTAGCAAAACTGCCTGGTTCCAGTGGTGAGCATCGAGTAGATTTAGCTCAAAAAACCATTGTTGAATGGGTGTTAAAAATACCGTTCCAGTTACGATGCCTTGTTCCGCTTCAATTGTCGTCTGCGTCGTCCCTGCTACCGCCGCTAACTCTGCGATTGTTTGATATTGAAAAATCTGTTTTGGTGTTAGTTGTAGCCCAACATCACGCGCTTTAGAGATTATCTGAAGACTCAAGATCGAATCTCCACCTAACTCGAAAAAGTTATCGTGAATGCCAATTTTATCAACTCCCAGAACCTGCGACCAAACTCTTGCGAGAACTTCCTCGGTGATGGTTTGAGGTACCGTATAAGCTGCTTCGACTTGGGAACGAGTGGGATCGGGAACTGGAAGCGATCGCCTATCTAATTTGCCATTAGGTGTTAGTGGTAAAGTCTCCAACACCACAAAAGCCGATGGCACCATATAATGCGGTAGCTTTTCCTTCAAAAAACTACGCAATTCTTTAATTAATTCTGAATCTTGTAGGGACGCACAGCCGTGCGTTTGTCCTAATTCAACATTATTAATATTGCTCACTATATAAGCAATCAAGCGTTGGTTTCCTGGTTCATTCTCGCCAGCTAAAACCACAGCCTCACGCACCGCAGGATGTTGACTTAACACCCCCTCAATTTCTCCTAGCTCAATCCGGTAGCCGCGAATTTTTACTTGATAGTCAATTCTGCCAATAAACTCAATATTCCCATCCGGCAGAAACCGCGCTAAATCTCCAGTTTTATAGAGACGGGACTCTGGCTCATTACAAATTTCTTTTCCCCCCACTCTGCTTGCGGAGAGGGGGCTAGGGGATGAGTTTCTTACTCTAAAAGGATTAAAAATAAACTTCTCTTGTGTCAACTCAGGACGGTTGAGATAACCCCGCGCCAAGCCAGCACCCCCAACATACAATTCTCCAGGAACGCCGACAGGTAGTGGCTGTAAATGGGAGTCTAAGATGTAAAGTTGAGTGTTGGTAAAGGGACGCCCAATTGGTACTAACTGCTCACCCGATAAATTAGACGTCCCTTCAAAATAAGAACTATCAATCGTGGCTTCTGTCAAGCCAAAAGAGTTAATCAGTCGCGTCTGACTTCCACAAAATTGGCGGATTATTTCATACTCTCGTACATACCAACTATCAGAACCACAAACTAGCAGCCGCATAAAATCGAGACGTTTGTTGTTCTCCTCTACATATTGAACTAAGCTCCTCAAAACAGCCGGAACAAATTCCGCACAGTTAATTTTTTCCTGGAGCATCAACTCATAAAGCTTTGGCGGCTCTAGTAGGAATTCACGGGGACACAAAACTAACTTTCCACCAGAACATAAGGCGCGAACGAAGTCTCCTGTAAATACATCGAAGGAGAAATTCGCCATCTGAAGGTGACAACTTTGTGCAGCGCGAAGTTGATAAGTTTCTTCCCAAGCTAGATAGATACTAACCAGGCTGCTATGCTGAATCATCACTCCTTTCGCTTTGCCAGTAGAACCGGAGGTATAGATGATATATGCCAGGTTCTCGGCAGTCACTTTGGTAAGTGGATTCTTGGTACTATTTTGTGAAATTACCTCCCAGTCTGCATCGAGACACACAACTTTTGCTTTGTGTTGAGGCAGACTCTTTAACAGCAGATGTTGAGTCAAAAGCACAGGCACTTGGGTATCTGACAACATGAAAGCCAAGCGCTCTGGTGGATAGGCAGGGTCTAGCGGTACATAAGCTCCACCCGCTTTGAGAATGCCTAAAATTCCGACAATCATCTCTAGAGAGCGTTCTACACAGATGCCTACTAAAACTTCTGGTTTTACCCCTAGTTTTTGCAAGTGATGCGCTAGTTGATTCGCCTTGGCATTGAGTTCTGCATAAATTAGTTGTTGGTTCTCAAATACAACAGCAACAGCATCTGGTGTCTTCTCTACCTGCGCTTCAAATAGCTGATGAATACAGTGATTTTGAGGGTAATTCGCTTGGGTGTCATTCCAGTCAACTAGCAACTGATGCTGTTCGGTTTCTGTCAGTAATGGCAAATGTGATAGGGGGCGATCGCAATCAGCAACAATACCTTCCAGCAAGGTTTGGAAATGCCCCACCATGCGAGTAATCGTGGTCGCGTCAAACAGGTCAGTATTGTACTCAAACGAGCCAATCAATTCTTCTCCCCGTTCGACCATATCCAGGCTCAAATCGAACTGTGCCGTCCCGCTATCCACTTCCAAGGGACTCAAAGTTAGTCCCGACGCCAGTTGCATCGCTGGCATGGGAGCGTTGTTCAAGGCAAACCACACCTGAAATAGAGGATTTTGGCTCAAATCCCGTTCTGGTTGGAGTTCTTCTACTAGCTTTTCAAAGGGCAAATCCTGGTGAGCATAAGCACCTAACGTTACTTCCCGAACGCGATTCAGCAACTCTCGGAAAGTGGGATTGCCACTGAGATCGGTTCGCAGCACCAAGGTATTGACAAACAACCCAATTAGTCCCTCAACTTCCTCTCGATTGCGATTAGCGATCGCGCTCCCCACAATCAGGTCATCTTGGTTTGTGTAACGGTGTGCTAGCGTCTTGAACGCCGCCAGCATTGTCATAAATAAAGTCACACCCGTTTGCTGACTTAGAGATTTGAGCGCTGCTGTCAAGGTTTTGGATAGGACAAAAAATTGCTTTTTCCCCGTGTAAGACTGAATAGCAGGTCGAGGGCGATCGCTTGGCAGTTGCAGCACTGGCAAAGAACCGCTCAATTGTTGTTTCCAGTAATTAAGCTGAGTTTCCAAAACTTTCCCCTGAAGCCAGTCGCGCTGCCAAACAGCAAAGTCTGCATACTGAATCGGAAGTTCCGGAAGTGGGAAGGGGTTGCTATTAGAAAAGGCTTCGTAAAGTGCTGCCATTTCTCGTAAAAACACGCCCAAAGACCAACCATCAGAGATGATATGGTGCATGGTCAGGAGCAACACATGATCTGCTTCATCTATTCGTAGCAGCGTGACTCGCCACAGAGGAACTTGCGTTAAGTCAAAAGGTTGTTGGATTTCCGCATTTGCTCTTGCAAAAATCTCAGCTTCTCGCTCAGTTATGGGTAGCGCTGTTAAATCTACAATCGGCAAGTTTAGAGTTAAGCTGGCTCGGATAACTTGCACTGGCTGACCATCTTCAACCGCAAACGTCGTCCGCAAAGCTTCATGGCGTTGCACCATTTCCTTGAGACTTTGCTCTAAAGCAGCAATGTTCAGCTTCCCTGTAAGGCGGACAGCGGCAGGAATGTTGTAGAAAGGACTGCCTGGTTCAAATTGATCCAGAAACCACAATCTCGATTGTGCAAAAGAAGTTGGAAGAACGAAAATATCGTCTTCTTGAATGTCTGTTGTAGCGTCCCAGGAAGAATGCAATGTCATCGTTTACTCTCCCTTTTTTGATTGATTATGGGAACCGCGTCGAGCCGTTCTGAAAATTGGCTGAATCGCCGCTTCCTGAGCATCAGCGTTACTCTCTTTAGTTTGGGCAATGCTTTCAGCAAGTCCAGCAATTGTTGGCAACTCAAATAGATTTCGCAAAGGAATTTCTACTTGAAATGTGCGGCGCACCTTAGAAATCAGTTGGGTTGCTACTAAAGAGTTACCACCTAACTCAAAGAAGTTGTCGTGAATACCTACCCGCTCAAGGTCGAGAACTTCAGTCCAAAGTTGCGCTAGTTTTTCTTCAACTGGATTCCGGGGAGCTATATAAGCAACTTTTGATAAAGATAGATTTTCCGGTGCAGGTAATGCTCGACGCTCGATTTTGCCATTTGCAGTTAAAGGTAACGCCTCTAAAAACATAAATGCAGATGGCACCATATAACTCGGCAGTTTCTGCTTCAAAAAGTCCTGTAGATCGTGAATACTGGGTGCTTGTTCTTTCGGCACAATGTAAGCGACTAAACGCTTGTCACCAGGGTTATCCTCCCGCAACAAAACTACTGTTTCTCGAATAGTTGGGTGCTGCATTAGCGCTGCTTCAATGTCTCCCAGTTCGATGCGGAAACCCCGCAGTTTTACCTGATTGTCAATCCTTCCGAGAAACTCAATGTTGCCATCAGGTAGATAACGCGCCAAATCTCCAGTTTTGTATAAGCGACTCTCCCCCAAAGAGTCCCCTGCTAAGGAAGGGGGCTGAATCGTTAGGTTTTTAAACGGATTAGGAATAAACTTCTGTTGTGTCAAATCAGGACGATTGAGATAGCCTCGCGCTAAGCCAACGCCGCCAATGTGGAGTTCCCCAGCCACACCGACTGGGACAGGTTGCAGGTGCCTATCGAGGATATAAAGTTGAGTATTGGCGATCGCGCGACCAATCGGAACGACAGGGAGTTCGCTTTGCCGTTGACAAGCCCAATAAGTAACATCAATGGCTGCTTCCGTTGGGCCATAAAGATTGTGTAATTCGGCATCCAACCGGGCAAAAAAGCGTTGCTGAAGTTCGGAAGATAAAGTCTCACCACTGCAAATCACTCGTTTGAGACATTGACATTTTTGCACTTCCAATTCTTCTAAAAAAACCTGAAGCATTGGTGGCACAAAATGAATGGTAGTGATTTGCTCAACAGCAATCAGCTCCACTAAATAAGCGCTATCTTGATGCCCTCTTGGTTTAGCGACAACCAGACGAGAACCCGTTATCAAAGGCCAAAAGAATTCCCATACAGAAACATCAAAGCTGAAGGGAGTTTTCTGTAAAACTCGGTCAGTTTGTGTTAGTTGATAAGTATCTTGCATCCACAGTAAGCGATTGCAGATACCGCGATGGGTATTCATTGCTCCTTTGGGAGTTCCTGTGGAACCAGAGGTGTAAATAACGTAAGCTAAATTTCCCGCATTTACACTGCTAGAAGGATTTTCTAAGCTCTCTTGGGCAATGCTTTCCCAATCTGCATCGAGGCATAAAACTTGAGCATTGTGTTTGGGAATATTTTCAACTAAATGCTGTTGAGTTAATAGTACGGTTACTTGAGAATCTGACAGCATGAAAGCTAGGCGCTCTGGAGGATAAGAAGGGTCGAGAGGAACATAAGCTCCACCCGCTTTGAGAATGCCAAGTAGTCCCACCACCATTTCTAGGGAGCGTTCCATACAAATACCAACCAAAACTTCTGGTTCTACGCCTAGCTTTTGCAAGCAATGCGCTACTTGGTTGGCTTGTTGATTTAATTCTTGATAAGTTAATTGTTTGCTTTCAAAAACAACAGCAATATTATCTGGTGTTTTCTCTACTTGAGCGGCAAATAGTTGATGAAAACAGGCATCTTTAGGGTAGTCAACCTGAGTGTCGTTCCATGCTACGAGTAACTGATGTTGTTCTTGCTCAGAAAGCAGAGTGGAGAACTCATAACGTGCCGAAGGTTGGCTTGCCATGACTTCAAGAGTCTTAGCGTAATATCCCCTAATCGCCTCTCTTTCTTGTAGAGGAAATGATGCTTGATATTCCAGCTTGACTTGAACGCGATCGCTTACTGGATTCAAAACAAAATTAGCAATTAAAGCAAAGTTTGTCTCTTCAAAGAAGGCCGCGTCTAATATCTCAATATTTTCCAACCCTAAAACACTTTCATAAACGTGAAAATGCGTAAAGTTAAAAGCTGTTTCAAAAAGCGATTCTCTACTTAGCTCTTTCTGCAACTCTGGCAGGGGATAGCGTCGGAAAGGTAGCAATTCCCGCTCAGAGGCAAAAGTTTCTTTTACCAAGTCTATCCAGGTTCCTCCTGGCAATTCTTGGCAAAATGGTAGTGTGTTCAAGAAAAGTCCTAAAACCTTTTCCCCATCCTTTTTTTCTAGTCTTCCATTGGAGACTAAGCCAGTTAAAATTGCTGATTGACCGCTCAACAAACTTAATACTCTTAGATGTGCTGCAAGTAGAACACTTTTTAGGGGAACGCCTGCGGATTCAGCGAGTTGCTTTAAATTTGCTGAAGTCTCATAAGAAAGGAAAATTTCCGGCACGCAAGGTTTCTTTTGATGCGTTTCTTCACCGCTAGGAAACCAGCGAGGCAGTTTTGTAATGGTACTGTCTTTTAACTTTTCGCTCCAAAAGTTGCGACATTCCTCGGAAGCGATCGCTTCCCGTTCTAAAGATACAAAGTCTCGGAAATGACTAACGGGTGATGGCAAAACTTCCAGCGTTTCTTCCCCTTCCAGCAACGCAGAATACTGTTGAAACAACTCGGAGAATAAAGAAGCTACACTCCAGCCGTCGAGAATAGCATGGTGGAAGCTGAGGGTAAGTTGAAATGTTGCGTCAGTACGGCGATTTACCTGAAATTTCAGCAGAGGAGGACGAGTCCAATCAAAATTTCGGCTTTTTTCAATTTCAAACCAATTCGTGAGTGCGTCTGCTTGTTCCGTGTCAGAAAGATGACGCCAATCTTCTACTTGCAGAGGAATTTTAACTGTGTGATGAACAAGTTGCAGGGGTTCCTTGAAGCTAGTTAAGTCGAAGCAGGTGCGTAACACTGCATGACGACTGATTAAAGGGTGAATCGCTGTTTGCAGTGCTTCCACGTCAAAAGTTGCTTGCACTTGGAAGCTGATAATGTCGTGATAAACTGCTGTTTCTGGGCTGTATTCGCTATGGAACAGCATTCCCGCTTGCAACTTGGTGAAGGGATAGGCGTCCTCTATTTCATTGGGTAATTTTTGACGATCTGCTTCCGAAATGAGGCTAAAAGGTGCAACGGAAGCAGTCTTTTCAATTTCATTCGCTTCTAGATGTGGTGCGAGTTCAGAAATTGTCTGATATTGAAAGAGTTGTTGGAGAGAGAAGTTTAAGCCGCGATTTTGCACAAGCGATCGCACTTGTATACTCCGAATCGAATCACCACCCAAAGCAAAGAAGTTGTCGTGGATGCCAACTTGCTCCAGCTTGAGAACTTCGCGCCAAACTTCCGCCAGCACCTGCTCTGCGGGCGTTCTAGGTGCCACAAACGCATCGTCTAAGTTGGGTCTAGCTACCCCCGGAGATGGCAATCCTTGACGATCTACCTTGCCGTTGGGAGTTAGCGGTAAAGACTCCAAAGTCACAAAGGCAGATGGGATCGAATACTCTGGCAGTTTCTGTTGTAAGTAAGAGCGCAATTCGCTAACTGTGGGAACTGCTGCTGACTTAGGAACAACATAAGCCACCAATTTAGAATTTCCCTCATCTTCCCGAATTAGCACCACCATGTCTCGAATTTGTGGGTGCTGTGCTAACACCGATTCAATTTCTTCTAGTTCAATCCGAAAGCCTCTGAGCTTGATTTGGCGATCGCATCTTCCCAGATACTCAATCGTGCCATCAGCTCGGTAACGCGCCAAATCCCCGGTTTTATACATCCGTGCATTTGGTTCATCGCGAAACGGATTCGGAATAAACTTTGCGGCTGTCAATTCGGGACGATTTAAATACCCTCGCGCCACTCCCGCACCGCCGATATGTAGCTCACCAATTACGCCAATCGGGACAGGTTGCAGATGCCGATCCAAAATATAAAGTTGCGTATTGGCAATTGGACGACCAATGGGAATCGAGCCAGATTGATGCTTGCCTAAAGGAACTTGATAAATACAGCAACCAACAACCGTTTCTGTCGGGCCATATTCATTTACCAACACAGTATCCGGAGCAAATTTTTGCCAAAATGCAGTGCTTTGAGCTAAAAGATTTTCGCCGCCAATAATAAAGGCTTTGGTTCGACCCGCCACTTCTTCTGGTGCTAACTGATGACGCAGCAAATCCAACTGAGCCGGGGTGATTTTAATTAAACTAAAGTCACCACCTTGACGCAGCGCAATACTCAGAGCTTCGATACCCTGCGCTTCAGAAAGCAAGATTACCCGATTCCCCACTAATAAAGGTGAAAATAATCCGGTAATCGTCATATCGAAGCTCAGGGAAGAGTGAACTGGAGCGCCTTTCCCAGCTTCGATGGCGTAAGCTTGCGAACACCAACTTAAGTAGTTCACCAATCCCCGATGGGGAATCAAGGTTCCTTTTGGCTTACCCGTGGAACCGGAAGTATAGATGACGTAAGCGAGGTTATCGGCGTTAACTTCTCTGGCTGGACTGGCTATACTTTCTTGAGCAATGCAATCCCACTCTGCATCTAAACAAATAACTTTAGCGGTGTGGTGAGGTAGCTTTTCGATTAAATGCTGTTGAGTTAACAACACGGGCATCTGAGCGTCAGACAGCATGAAAGATAGGCGCTCTTGGGGATAGGAGGGGTCTAACGGCACATAAGCTCCCCCTGCCTTGAGAATGCCGATGAGTCCGACCATGATCTCCAAAGAGCGTTCTACACAGATGCCAACCAGAGATTCGGTTGTTATCCCCTGTTTTTGCAGATAATTCGCCAGTTGGTTCGCACGTTCATTTAATTGTTTGTAGGTGAGATGTTGCTCTTCAAATGTGAGCGCGTTCGCGGAGCGTGCGGTTAGCGCGATCGCATCTGGTGTTTTCTCGACCTGCTGTTCAAACAACTGATGAAAGCAGCTATCAGCGGGGTAATCAGTCTGAGTCTGATTCCACTCCACCAGCAACTGATATCTTTCTGCCTCGGTCAATAACGGCAAGTCCGACAAACGGCAATCGGGATTCGCCACAATGCTTTCCAGCAGCGTTTGAAAATGCCCCAGCATCCGAGTAATTGTGGCTTCATCAAACAAGTCAGTGTTGTACTCCAACGATCCTGTTAGTCCTTGCTCGGTATCCGTTATCTCTAGCGTCAAATCAAACTTGGCGGTGCCAGTTTCCACCTCCAAAAGGCTCAAACTCAGACCTGGTAACTGCAACGCTGTTTTAGGGGCAGTGTGGAGGGCAAACATCACCTGGAACAGGGGTGTATAACTGCGATCGCGGCTTGGCTGTAGTTCCTCCACCAGCTTTTCAAAGGGCAGATCCTGGTGAGCATAGGCTTGTAGCGCCACTTCGCGCACCCTCGCCAGCAATTCTCGAAAACTGATGTTTTCAGACAGCAGCGTGCGTAAAACCAGCGTGTTGACAAAGAACCCAATCAGAGGCTCGGTTTCCTTTTGAGTACGATTGGTCATGGGAGTGCCAATCAAGATGTCTTCCTGCCCCGTATAGCGGTAAAGCAGCGTGTTAAAAGCCGCTAATAGCGTCATAAACAGCGTGCTTTCTGACTGCTGACTCAACGCCCTCAGCGATAAGGCAAGCGGTTGAGAAATGGTGAAAAATTGCCTCGCACCCCTAAAACTATTAGCAGTTGGTCGCGGTCTATCTGTAGGCAGTTCCAAAATTGGGGAAGCACCCGCTAATTGCTGCTTCCAGTAGTTAAGCTGAGTTTCTAGAACTTCTCCCATAAGTTGCTGTTGTTGCCATGCAGCAAAGTCGGCATACTGAATCGGAAGCTCAGGCAAAGGTGAGGGCTTGCCTTGACAAAAAGCTTCATACAATGCTGCCAATTCTTGAATAATCACACCACGAGACCAACCATCAGAAACGATGTGGTGCATCGTGAACAGCATCAGGTGTTCTGTCTCACTTAGCTGCAACAGCTTCACTCGCAGCAGTGGTTCCTGGGATAGGTCAAAAGGACGTTGCGCTTCCTCTTTTTTCGCATCTTCTAATAACTGCTGCCGTTCGTTTTCAGGCAAATCCCGCAAATCAATTACGGTCAGATTTAACACCAAATCTGAAAATTTTTCCTGCACGGGTTGTCCCCCCACCGCCATAAAACGGGTTTGCAGAACTTCGTGCCGTTGTCGAATTTTATTTAGACTTTTTTTTAGTGCTTTTACATTCAAAAATCCTGTCAATCGTATAGCGATGGGGACGTTGTAAATAGGGCTATCTGGCTCTAGCTGATGAAGAACCCACAGCCGTCGTTGATGAAAAGATAAAGGCAACGAGTTGGAATCTTTACGTTGAGAAATTCCTTGAGTTTTAACAGGACTCAAACCCTTTTGTTTAAGTCGTAGTTCTAGTAGCGCCCGTTGTTCCGGAGATAAAGCAGCAATTCTTTGAGAAATATTATTCATAATTAATCACCTATAAAAGCTTAGTGCTTGAAAAAGAAGTGAGAGTATATAGCATTTCCATTTGATTCGTGAGATTTTTTTAACGAACCGCAGAGGACGCCGAGGGCGCAGAGGAAAGAGAAGAAGAGAGAAGATGAGTTCGCGAATCAAATAGGATTGCTATATAGCACCATAAACAATTTGTAAGATTTTCCATTTCTCTTCCTCTCTTCCTTGGCGCTTTTTGCGTCTTGGCGGTTCGTTCACAAAGATAATGTTCGCAAATCAGATATAACCGATCTAATTTTTATGCTTGCTAACGAAAGCTTGCTTGGGATTCTTTAGCAACCAGCGCTTGTATTTCATCCAAAGAGAGATTTTCCACCTCCGCTAACATCTGCTCTATCTCAGCTATTTGTTCTGGATTAGGCTGTTTTTCAGCAATGACAGTAGCAAGTTCAGCGACTGTAGAAGCTTCAAAAAGAAGAGTACGCAACGGTAATTCCACTTGGAAAGTTTCACGCAGTCGGGAAATCGTTTGTACAGCCAGTAAAGAATGTCCGCCCAACTCAAAGAAGTTGTCGTAAATTCCCACCTTTTCAATTCCTATCAGTTCTTGCCAGATATTAGCGATACCTTGCTCAATGTCATTGCGAGGAGCAACATAGGCATTTGCTTGGAGAGGTCGAGGATGTCTAGTTGCTGATAATTGACTAGAATCATCTGATGTTTGAGCGTCATAACTTGATAAAAAAAAGTTAGAAGCTTGCTCAATGACATCGGATAAATCTTGCGTTGAAATGATAACTTGAGAAAGTGAGTTTTCCAAAATTCGGCTCAAGATATCCACAGCTTCTGCGGATAAAATTCCATTTTTCAGACTTTCTTCGCGCCACTGTTTGAGCTTTTCAGGAACAGCAGTATTCACCGCCATGCCAACTTCTTGCCACGCCTCCCAGTTAATTGAGATTGTATGAGCGGATTTAAAAGGATTGCAGTGAGCAAAGGCATCCAAAAAGGCATTGGCAGCACTATAGTCTACCTGTCCAAATCCGCCTTGGATTGAGCTAAGAGATGAGCAGAGAACCACGAAGTCTAAATTGACATCCTTGAGGACATTATTTAGTACCAAAGTTCCCATCACTTTCGGAGCAAAAACGCTTTCTACAATTTCTGGTGTTTTGAGTTGAATCATGCCACCACCCGCAACTCCAGCGGCGTGGATAACTCCGTGAATCTCACCAAAACGTTCTAGGGATTGCGCGATCGCATTCTGCATTTGTTCATCATTCGCAACATCGGCAGCGACTACCAGAACATCAGCGCCTAATGCTTCCAATTCCTGCAATTTCTGAATCTTGCGGCTGGTAGGATCGAGCGCATCATGGGTTGCTAGCCATTCCTGCCATTGCTCTTTTGCAGGCAGTGCAGAACGTCCGGTTAGAATCAGCTTGGCTTGTACTGTCTTGGCAAGGTATTCGGCGAAGACAAAGCCCATCCCTCCCATGCCACCTGTAATCAGGTATACTCCCCCTTGTCGTAACCGGGTTTGGCTGGCTTTTTCTAGCGGGACTGGCTCAAATGTCTGAACCCAGCGATGATTGCCACGGTAGGCAATCATGGAGTCTTTTGAATCTGCTCCTAATTCTGCTATCAGTTGCTCTACTAAGTTGTTGGTTCCTGATTCCGAGATTGCCACATCCACTTGACGACAACTGATGTGAGGATACTCTTGAGGAATGACTTTGCATGAACCGATGATGGTTGCTTTTTCAGGACACAATAGCTCGTCGCCAATAATGTCATAAAGATTGTTACTTGCAACTAGAAGTTGAATGGAATTGCTAACGGGTTGTTGCCCTAAGGCTGGCGCTAAATAAATCAGACTGTAGAAACCAAGATTTTGGCTGGTTTCCAAGGACTGAGGCGGTGATTGGGTGATACTCCAGAGATGCGCGATCGCATTCGGGGCTTTCCCTTGTTCCCGCACGGCTTGAATCAAGGCGTAATAATCATCCTGGCAAGCGGGATTAATCGTGTAAGCGTTGCTATCAAGTTGCTTAAATTGCTCTCCAACCCGGACAGAAATCGCATCTTGTCCAGCTTGTTGCAATCGTTGGACGATTTGAGAACCGATCCCACACTCATCAACAAAAACCAGGTAGCAAGCAGATGAAATCTCTCCCGTTTTGACCAGGGGGATTTTCTTCCAAGAAGGAACATAAAACCAGTCAGTAATATCCGATTTCCCTAGCTTGCTTTCACCTGGACTAATTGCTGGGACTTCGGTTTGGGGTTCAATCCAGTAACGCTGACGCTCAAACGGATAAGTCGGTAAAGGTACGCGGTGACGTTGTTCACCAGCATAAAAAGCAGACCAATTCACCGAAACTCCTGCTAGCCAAAGCCGCCCTAAGATATTGAGTAAAAAGGCAATATCTGAGTTTTGCTCCTGGGGATGGCGTAGCGAAGGTAACACCACTTGCCCAATTGCTTCATGGGAATGCTGTTTGGTAAAGGTACATAAACTACGCCCCGCACCAACTTCTAAGAGGATGCGATTTGGCTGTTGCAGTAATGTAGAAATTCCCTCAGAAAAACGTACTGTCTGCCGTAGATGCGTCGCCCAGTAATTAGGATCTGTGGCTTCTGCTGCTGTAATCCAAGTTCCCGTAACGTTGGAGATAAAGGGAATTTGAGGAGGATTCAGTTTAATTTTTTTCACTTCCGCAATGAATGGCTCCAATATAGAATCCATCATCTGGGAATGAAAGGCATGAGAAGTATGCAAACGCCGACACTCGACCCCTTTAGCCGTGAGTTGCGCTTCAATTGCGTCTACAGCGTCAAGGGTTCCCGAAACGACGCACAAAGAAGGTGCGTTAGTGGCGGCTAAAGATAACTTCTCATTCAGTAGGCTGTTAATTTCCGCTTCTGGCAAGGAAACGGCAAGCATCGCCCCGGCTGGCATTTGCTGCATCAGTCGCCCACGAATCGCCACCAAAGCTAAAGCGTCTTCAACAGACATGACACCTGCAAGGCAAGCCGCTACATATTCGCCAATACTGTGACCCAGCATCGCTTGGGGAGAAATGCCCCAAGACATCCACAACTGAGCTAAGGCATACTCAATCACAAATAACGCAGGTTGGGCAAAGCAAGTTTGTTTGAGTTTTTCTGCGGCTGCTTCCGGATTCGGCTGGTTGGGATAAAGTAGCGATCGCAAATCCATCCCGATATGAGGTTGAAGAAGGACAGCGCAACGGTCTACTTGCTCTCGAAATATCGGCTCACTCTGGTACAGTTCCCTCCCCATATCCACATACTGCGCTCCCTGTCCGGGAAACATGAAGGCGATGGAGCGTTCAGTAGGCTCTTGGAAGTGAGTTAAAACACTTTGAGGATGAGGGGTTTCCAATTGGTTTACTAACTCCTCAACCGTCTGGCAAACCAAGATCCGGCGATGTTCAAAAGCCCGACGACCTACTTGCAGGGTGTAAGCAACATCCGCCAAATTGAGATCGGGGTGCTGCTTGAGGTGAGCCACCAAATTTGCCGTAGCCGTCTCCAGTGCCGATTCCGTTTTGGCGGAAAGTACCAATAATTGCCACGGACGAGAAGAACCCGATGCTTTTACCGTTGGCGCTTCTTCGAGAACCACATGGGCGTTGGTGCCACCAATCCCCAAAGAACTGACTCCGGCGCGGCGCGGGGTCGAATTTGCCTTCCATTCTGTCAGCTGGGTATTGACGTAAAAGGGACTATTGGCAAAATCAATCTCAGGATTTGGCTGTTTAAAATTTAAGCTGGGTGGAATCAACTTGTGTTTTAGTGCCAAAACCGTCTTCATGAGTCCCGTGACACCCGCTGCTGCATCCAGATGACCGATATTGGTTTTGACGGAACCGATGGCGCAGAAATTCTTTTTCTCGGTATTGGCACCAAAAACATTAGAAAGCGCAGTAATTTCAATCGGATCGCCTAAGACGGTTCCAGTCCCGTGAGTTTCGATATAGGTGACAGTTTCCGGATCGACTCCCGCGAGGGCAAGTGCTTCTGCGATCGCGTCTGCTTGTCCGTTGACGCTGGGTGCTGTATACCCGACTTTCTCAGAACCATCGTTATTGATGGCAGAACCTTTGATTACCGCCTGAATGCGATCGCCATCTGCGATCGCATCCTCTAATCTTTTTAAAACGACCACTCCCACACCATTCCCAATAATGGTTCCCTGTGCATCAGCATCAAAGGCGCGGCAATGACCATCCGGAGATAAAATTCCCCCTTCTTGATATAAATACCCTGTCTTTTGCGGCACCCGAATCGAAACTCCACCTGCCAATGCCATATCGCATTGGTAATTTAATAAACTTTGGTAAGCCAGAGTTGTCGCCACTAATGAAGTGGAACAAGCTGTTTGAACAGTCAGGCTTGGCCCTTTAAGATTTAATTTGTAAGAAACGCGAGTCGTGAGAAAACCTTTATCGTTGCCTATTAACTTTTGGAAACTATTGGCTGACCCGATTTGGTCGCCATTTAAATCAAAGGATAAATAGTTATTTAAGCTAGCCCCCGCATAAACGCCAATGCGACTTTCACATCTTTGGGTGTCGTAACCAGCATTTTCCAGCGCTTCCCAAGCACACTCTAAAAATATCCGGTGTTGCGGGTCGGTCATTTCCGCTTCTTTGGGGTTAAAACCAAAGAAAGAAGCATCAAAAAACTCAACATCTTCTAATACGGCACCAGCTTTTACATGATTGGGATTATCGAATAAACCTGGAGCGATTCCAGCATCTATTAATTCTTCATTGGTGAAGACCGAAATTGATTCGACTCCATCGCGTAAATTTTGCCAAAATTCTTCGACATTCTTCGCACCGGGAAAGCGTCCGCTCATGCCGATAATGGCGATGCCTTCCAGAGAATCGTAATTTGTAGCGCTATCCATGAATCTTTCTACCTTGCTTGCTCAATAGTTCTTTTTGGCGATTGATAGCCTCTATTTGCTTTCGAGCGCGCAGGACACTATCGCGTCCAACTTCGCGATCGCGCATCTCTTCAAAAGAAGGCTTTTGTTGGCTTAAATATTGCGCCAGCGAATAAATGGTTGGGTTTTGAAATAAAGTAACGACTGATATCTCTTGGTTAAAAACTGTCCGCAGTTTGTGATTCACCTGAAGCATCAGTAATGAATGTCCCCCGATATCAAAGAAATTATCGTGAATCCCGACTTTCTCTAAGTTCAGTACCATTTGCCAAACAGTCGCAATTGTTTTTTCAATCTCCGATTGAGGAGGTTGATAAACGGCTAACTCTAAACGCTGATTTTCTGGAACAGGTAAGGCGCGACGATTGACTTTTCCATTGGGTGTCAGCGGTAGAGTATCTAGAAATACAAAAGCCGAAGGCACCATGTATTCAGGAAGCGTTTGTTTTAAGCGATCGCGCAATTCATTAATCGAAAGTTCAGCATCGTGATTCGGAACTACATAAGCGACTAAGCGGCGGTCGTTGGGCATATCTTCTCTGGCAAGCACCACCGTTTCTCGCACCTGGGGATGTTGTAACAACACCGCCTCAATTTCTCCCAATTCGATACGGAAACCCCGAATTTTTACTTGGTGGTCAATTCTCCCCAGAAACTCAATATTTCCATCTGGCAAATAGCGGGCTAAATCTCCGGTTTTGTAAAGGCGGCTCTCCCCCAACCCCTCCCCTAGCAGGGGAGGGGAGCAATTCTCCCCCTGCCCTTGTAGGGAAGGGGGCTGGGGGGTTAGGTCTTTAAAAGGATTCTGAATAAACTTCTCTTGGGTTAACTCTGGTCGATTCAGATAACCTCTAGCCAAACCAAAACCGCCAATGTGTAACTCGCCCGGAACGCCAATCGGGACAGGTTGTAAATGCGAATCTAAGAGATATATCTGTGTATTGGCAATCGGACGACCGATGGGAACAATTCGCCGTTGGCTGTTACGCTGGCAATCCCAAAAAGTAACATCAATTGCCGCTTCTGTCGGCCCGTAAAGATTATGTAATTCTACTGCGCCTAGACGGATAAAAAAGCGCTTTTGTAAATCAAAAGGCAGAGCTTCACCGCTACAAAATACCCGCTTAAGGCTGTTACATTTTACTACCCCCAACTCCTCTAAAAATACTTGCAGCATTGAGGGAACGAAGTGCAATGTCGTGATTTTTTGCTTGGCAATCAGTCGGACTAAATAACCGCTATCTTGATGACCACCTGGTTTAGCTAAAACGAGGCTAGCACCCGTTAAGAAAGGCAAGAAAAATTCCCAAACTGACACATCAAAGCCGAAGGGAGTTTTTTGCAAAACTCGGTCGGTTGTTGTTAATTGGTAAGTGTCTTGCATCCACCGCAAGCGATTGTTTAACCCCAGGTGGGTATTCATCGCTCCCTTGGGCTTTCCTGTGGAACCAGAGGTATAAATTACATAAGCCAGGTTCTCTGGTGTAGCAGATGAAATAGGATTTTCTGTACCCTCTTGGGTAATCGTTTCCCATTGGGGATCTAAACAGATAATCGCTTGATGTTGCGGTAATTGATTAACCAAATATTGTTGAGTTAGCAGCAGTGACACTTGGGCATCTGCCAACATGAACGCTAAGCGATCTTTCGGATACGTGGGGTCTAAAGGTACGTAAGCGCCACCTGCTTTTAAAATGCCTAAAAGAGCGACTACCATTTCCAGCGATCGCTCCATGCAGATGCCAACCAAAACATCTGGCTGCACGCCCATCTGTTGCAGGTGGTGCGCTAACTGGTTCGCTCGGTTGTTTAACTCGCAGTAAGTTAGAGACTCACTGAATCCTGTCTCTACATTGTTGAAGATTAATGCAATCGCATCTGGTGTCTTTTCTACTTGCTGCTCAAATAATTGATGGATACACTGTTGGGGGTAATCAACTTGAGTGTCATTCCATTCCACCAGCAAAGTATAACGCTCAGATGCAGTTAATAGCGGCAAATCTGATAAACACTGCTCTGGATCGGCAACAATTCCTTCCAGTAAGGTTTGGAAATGCCCTAACATTCGGGTGATGGTGTCCGCGTTGAACAAATCGGTGTTGTATTCCAGCGTCCCGCTCAATCCCTGTTCCGTATCTATCATTGATAGGAATAAATCGAACTTTGCGGTTCCACTCTCAACTTCCGAAGTTTTGAAAGTTAACTCTGGTAACGAAACCGTCGAAAATGCGGGATTCTGGAGGACGAACATTACCTGAAATATCGGGTTATAGCTCAGATCTCGACTCGACTGTAATTCCACCAGCTTCTCGAAAGGCAAATCTTGGTGAACGTAAGCATCAATTGCCACCTTTCGCACCCGTCCCAGCAATTCTTTAAAGCTGGGATTTCCTGCCAAATCGGTACGCAACACCAAAGTATTGACAAAGCACCCAATTAAGGATTCCAGCTCAGCGCGATCGCGGTTGGCAATCGGCGAACCGACTAAAATGTCCTCCTGTCCTGAATAACGGTAAAGCAACGTCTGAAACGCCGCCAGCAAGGTCATAAATAAGGTGACACCCTCCTGCTGACCTAGCATTTTGATTGCCTCAGTCAAGGCTTTGGGCAGCACTAACGTTTGCTGCGCCCCCCGAAAAGTCTGTATTGGCGATCGCGCTCGGTCAGTCGGCAACTCTAATACGGGAAGTTCTCCCCCTAACTGCTGCTTCCAATAATTCAGATGAATTTCTAGCCTCTCACCGGAGAACCACCGTCGTTGCCAATCGACATAATCAACATATTGGATGGGAAGTTCAGCGAGTGGCGAAGGCTTTCCGGTCGAGAAAGCTTCGTAAAGTGCTGTCAATTCTCGGACTAAAACTTTAACCGACCAACCATCGGCAACAATGTGGTGCAGTGTGAGCAGCAGCATCGACTCTTCTGCGGTTAGATGCAGCAGTTTTGCCCGGAATAACGGGGGTTGTGCCAAGTCGAAGGGCGTTTGAGCCTCTGCGATCGCAAATTGTTGCGCTTGCGCTTGTCTCTCAGCATCGGGCAATTGCCGCAGATCCACCTCTGGTAAATTTAAGGTGACGCAGCTTTCCCCAGAAATCGCTTGCACGGGTTCGCCCTCCACTAGGGCAAAGCTTGTCCGCAAGATTTCGTGTCGCCGGATAATTTCGTGAATACTGCGAACCAGCACTGGCACATCCAACCGTCCTGTCAGGCGAACCGCGATGGGAATGTTATAAGCCGGAGTTCCCGGTTGCAGTTGATTGACAAACCACAATCTAGCTTGAGAAAAAGAAAGCGGATACTCGTCAGTAGTTTTCTCAACTCTGCACAAAGGTATCGATGCAGACGGAACCGCCTGAGTAAGTTGGTCGAGTATCTGCGTTGCCAGTTGGGTAATGCTAACTCCCTCGAACAAATCCGCAATCGATACAGCTACCCCCAAATCAACCTCGATCCGATTCTTCAACTCGAAAACCATCAACGAGTCGAGACCAAAACGGCTCAAAGGCTGCTCAATACTAATATTTCCTCGATGATTCTTCCTCTGCTTTCTCTGCGTACTCTGCGGTTCGTTCCGAAAATCTAATTCAAACGACGCAACACCCAGCACCCGCGCCACTTGCCTTTGCAGATAAGCCTCTAATCGCTGCTGACGCTCTTCCGACTCAACAGCCAGCAACTCCTCGCGGGTGAGAGCATCTTCATTTTCGACAGGATAGGAATTCTCTAAAATACTGCTACCAATAACATCCAATTCGCCTGCAAGATACTCCGCACGAGTAGCGCGGCGTTGAATCTTCCCGCTAGAAGTCTTGGGAATGCTGCCACCTTTAATCAGAACTACCGCATAAACTTGTATCTCATGTTCTTCTGCAACTGCCTGACGAATGGCGGCGGTGACTTCCTCAACATTCGGTTTCGAGCGAAATTCTACCTCTTGCACTACGACAAGCCGTTCTTCATTGCCGACTTCTACCGCAAAAGCTGCACCACTGCCTGAACGTAATCCTGGATGGCTGCATTCTGCCGTTCGTTCAATGTCTTGGGGATAAAGGTTGCGACCCCGGATGATAATTAAATCTTTGGCTCGACCTGTGATGAACAGTTCCCCATTGTGCAAAAAGCCCAAGTCGCCTGTTCTTAAAAAAGGCTTTCCGTCCGTATCTGCGAGGTAGGCGCGGAAGGTTTGCGCCGTTTCCTCTGGTCGATTCCAATAACCGTGACCTACACTAGGGCCTGAAACCCAAATTTCACCAATTTCATCTGGCGCACATCGGGTTAAAGTTTCAGGATTAGCAATAACAATCTCCTGTTCTGGTAAGGTGTTCCCGCAACCGACCAGAGGCTGGGAATTGTCGTCGTCATCAGCATCAATGACTTGGTTGCGTTCTAATGCCGTTTTTTGAACAGTTTTCGCGACCGGAACCGCTGCCTTGATACCACCAGAAACGATTAGGGTTGCCTCCGCCATCCCGTAACAGGGATAAAAAGCGGTTTTTAAAAAGCCGCAGGAAGCAAAGGCATCTGCAAACCGCTCTAAAGTATCTTGGCGGATGGGTTCTGCACCGTTAAAAGCGACACTCCATCTGCTTAAATCAAGGGTTTCTTTTTGCTCAGGTGTAATTTTCTGAACGCACAGTTCATAAGCGAAATTCGGGCCACCGCTGGTAGTCCCTTGGTAGTCAGAAATCGCTTTCAGCCAGCGATACGGACTCAACAGAAAAGACGCGGGGGACATTAAGTAGCAAGGGAACCCGCCATATAAGGGTTGCAGTACGCCGCCGATAAGTCCCATGTCATGATAGATCGGCAGCCAGGAGACAAATTTGCTACTGGGCGAATGTTCCATGAGTCGGTAAGTCATGGCGGCATTGTGCAGTAGATTGCCATGACTGAGCATGACTCCTTTCGGTATCCCTGTAGAACCGGAGGTGTATTGCAGAAAAGCTAATGTGTCTTGATGAATGCTTGGCGGTTCCCAATTAGCTTCGATGCCGTTGGCAATGTTGTCTGTGGTGAGCCAATTTAAAGCATCTGAGTCAGTTTTTTGAGCGAGAAGCGATCGCACTTTCGCAAAAATCGCTGTTGTGGTGAGCGCGATTTTCGCCTGTGCATCTTGCAAAATTGCTTGAATTCTGGGCGTGTTGCGTTGGTTGCGAGGCGGATACGCGGGAACGGCGATCGCGCCTGCATACAAACAACCGAAAAATGCCGCAAGATAATCCAAACCCGGTGGATAAAGCAATAAGGCACGTTCGCCACTTAAACCCATCCCTTGCAGCTGGGATGCGATCGCTCTACTGCGCCGATCCAACTCTCGATAAGTCAGGTTCTCGCCTGGTGTTTCCCCGTCCTGCAAGAAGGTAAACGCCAGTTTTTCTGGTTCGTTTACAGCTCGATAGCGCAGAATGTCTGCTAAAGTGGCAATTTTCTTAGGCGGGTTTTCTAGAAAATCTTGGCAAAAATCGACCATGTTACTTTTTCTGCTTTTTCAAGCCTGACTTTTTTAACCCTGAACGATTGAATCCGACCACAAAGTTCAAACTATCTCGTCAAACTCTCTCGTCAAAGATTCGCGTTGCCGAACCGAAACCGCCCATCTCTAGCTCCAATCCGGGTGGTTGGATTAAAAACTGAGCGCTTCATCTGTATTTGCTGTTAAATCGACGTTTTTGGGAGTTTTAGGAACCCTCGGCAGGGCAAAAAACCTCACAAATCCTGGTGTTGGCGTTAGGGTCAACGCTCCTCTTCAAGAGGGTTCTTAGCGGTAACTTTTCACTGCTATTGACATTCATTTTTAATAAGCTTGGATAACCTTAGTACAAAGCTTGCAAGTTTGGCAAGTAGCAATCGCAAAATTTTTTCAGAAATAAAATTCCGGCTTTTGCTCTTCTATGGGTTGGGGGAAGCATGACTTAAACTAGCCGGAAAGCTTCCCCCGACGTTTGTGCAGTAGAGTCTGACATAACCCCAGCCCTTCTCCTACAAGGAACGAGATTTGCTCCGCTTCCCTATTACGGAATGCGGCTGGGGGTTAGGCTTTGTATATGAGCGAACGGAAAACCGTTATAGTTTCATGCTCTCCCGGTCAAGGCGTGCAAATTTTTCTGGACGCTGAACTGGGTATTTTCAGAAAAAACTGACATGAGTTCTCAATAGACTAATTTTTTTTATACCCTTGACATTGGCAGATAAGACGTTATATGTTGCTGACCTAGTGATAATAACTTTCAATAACCAACTAGGTCGTAGTGAGCGCATCGATTGGGCGTGAGGAAATTTGAAGCAAACAAATTGTTACACCGCAAGTAATCAAGCGATGAATGGATTCTTTTGCGCCGAAGAGTCACGCCAAGCTGGAGAACAGATTATCGGGTGTGCAACGAATCACAAAATCTATGTACTGATTGAGTGTCCACCGCCTTGGACACCCGATCCACTTGATTCAAAATTCCTCCCGGCTAATTTAAAAGCCTTGAAGGAGGAAATTGATACAGAGGAGCTTTCTGTTCGGGTTGTATTGATTCATCGCGACCAAACTAAGCGCGATCGCAACAAGCGACTGATAATTTTCCGAGCAAACACCGGACTTTCAGTAGGTTACACCAAGCAAGAATTTCTGATTTCAGATATCAATGATGTAGCTTCTTTACTGAAAGACTGTTTAACAGGTAACGCTCCAAAACATGAAGCTATAGATATTCAAACCAGAGATATTTTAGTCTGTACCCACGGTAGCCACGATAAATGTTGTGCTAAGTATGGCAATCCTTTTTACAAAGCTGCCTTAGCCACTGTCTCTGACTTATCACTCGATCGTGTCCGCGTTTGGCAAGCCAGCCACATTGGCGGTCATCGCTTTGCCCCTACTGCAATTGATTTTCCAGAGGGAAGATATTATGGCAGGCTCAACCAAAAATCATTTGCTGCCATTCTGACCCGAACGGGTGACATTCAGTGCTTGAAAAATGTCTATCGTGGTTGGGGACTTTTACCTTGGGCAGCTCAAATCTTAGAAAAAGAACTCATCCTCAAATATGGCTGGGATTGGTTTAACTATCAGGTTGCCTATCAGATAATTGAGCGAAGCGAAGATGAAAGTTTTAATCAAGTTGAAATAACTTTTAAAACTCCGAATGGAGTTCTGAGTGTCTATAGAGCCGACATTATTGAAGATAAACATAAAACTCTTCATTTAAAAGGAGAATGTGACAGCAATGAATTGTATGAATTCAACCAATATATTACGAAAAACCTGGTAAGCATTTCGTAGTAATAAGTGAATTCCTAAAGATATGCTTTTAAGGCATAGAGATTCTACTTGGATTTGCAAATTATTTCTATATCTTATTGTTTGGTGTTTTTAGCGTCTTTGTGGTTAAAAAATTTTTTCAAATTATTATGTTTTCAATCAAAAAAATAGCTTATTTTTTAAGTAAAATTGCTATTTATTTTTATTCTTTTATTCTCCACCGTTATCCAATTTGGAATTTAACGAATAACTATATTCAGCGTAATATCCGACTGTTGTTAATAACACTTTTAACAATTTGTATCGTTTCTGCGTGTGGGAATAATGCCAAAAAGAATGGGACGAATAACAGTATTAATGTTTCTCTAAACTTGCCTTCTCAAGCTGTACGAGTAGTCAAGCACGCAATGGGAGAAACAAAGGTTCCCGTTAATCCGCAGCGGGTAATTGTGCTGGGAAACTTGGAGAACGTCTTAGCTTTAGGTATCAAACCTGTAGGTGCCACAACCTTAGGAGATGGGGAGTTTCTCTCCTATCTCCGAAATCAAACCGAAGGAATTACAAAACTTGGCATAAATGGGCAACCAAGCCTGGAGAAAATTTTGTTCTTGAAGCCAGACTTGATTTTGGGTTGGTCTTGGGATGAAGGAATCTATGAGAAGCTATCACAAATTGCCCCGACAGTTTTTGCTGAAGGGAGTATTACGTGGAAAGAGTGGCTGAGAACATTTGCCGAAGCGTTGGGTAAGACGCCAGAAGCCGAAAAGCTTTTAAGGAATTATAATCAGCGCGTCGAAACATTTAAAGAGCAAATGGGCGATCGCTTCTCGCAAATTCAGGTATCTGTGGTTAATTTTTGGGCAGATAAAGTCCGAATCTACATGAAGCGCTCCTTCAGTGGACTCATTCTCAATGATATCGGTATGCTCCGTCCATCAGCGCAGAATAAAGATAAAAACTCGGAAAATCTCTCATTAGAACTAATTCCCAAAATGGAAGGTGATGCGATTTTCTTAGTACTCGGAGAAGGTAAGGAATCTAAGTTAAACCAATTTACAAATCATCCGCTTTGGTTCCAATTGAATGCGGTTAAACAAGGTAAGGTATACCAAGTCAATAGCGATGCGTGGATTAGCAGTTGGGGGATTATCGGAGCCAATCGAGTTCTCGATGACTTGTTTAAATATTTGGTAATAGAGAAATCAAGCAAGGGCAAGGAATTCCCTAAAGTTGCAGCTTTGACTCAATAGTTTAATCCCTAATCAAGATTCATCCAAAACCGCCCACAATCGATAAAACACTACATTCACCAATGGGAGGGATATTCTACTCGGATGGAAACCGCCTTAACAAAACTAATATGCGAACCTTCTTCATCATTTGGATCGGTCAGCTAGTCTCAACGATCGGTAGCTATATGACCAGTTTTGCCATCCAAATCTGGATGTGGGAACTGACTGGTCAGGCGACAGCACTCGCTTTAGTGGGTTTCTTTACCCTCGTGCCGAGCATCTTAATTACACCCATTGCTGGGCTAATTGTAGACCGCTGGAACCGCAAATTCCTGATGATGATTGGCGACACAGTCACAGCTTTGTGTACCTTGGTAATCCTTTGGCTGTACCTGACCAACCATTTGCAAATCTGGCATCTTTATTTGAGTGGCGCGGTTAGCGGTGCTTTTAGTGAAATTCAAGCGCTGGCGTATTCAGTATCGATTGCGATGCTAGTGCCTAAACAGCATTACACTCGTGCTACCAGTCTGGATTCTGCGATTCATTACAGTTCGATTATTATTGCTCCAGCGCTGGCGGGTGTACTTTACTACACGATTGGATTTGCCGGGATCTCGCTCATCGATATCGTCACATTTGCGATCGCGATCGGCACCGTTCTCAAGATACATATCCCCCAACCCACAAGTAGCGAGACATCCTCTCACGATAAAGGGATCTTCCAGCCGATTATCTTCGGCTTCCAGTATATTCTGGTGCGTCCCGGTCTGCTCGCCATTGTAGTCGCGGCGTCCTTGTTCTGGTTTGCTCACGATCTGGGCGCTGCCTTGTATGCACCGATGATTTTGGCACGCACGGGAAATGATGCCAGGGTCTTAGGCAGCATCGGTTCAGCAGCCGGATTCGGTGGGGTAACGGGAGCGTTTCTCTTGAGTGCCTGGGGCGGCTCTAAGCGCCGCATCCACGGCTTTTTAATGGCAATGGTAGGGGCGGGCCTGAGTAAAACCGTTTTTGGGTTGGGTCAGATGCCAATGATTTGGCTTCCTGCTCAGTTCTGCTCATCGCTGAATTTTCCCTTATTGAGCAGTTCCAACACAGCAATCTTGCTCAGCAAGGTAAGACCGGATGTGCAAGGACGGGTTTTCGCTGCCCGATCGGCAATTAAGCAAGTCGTTAGCGCGATCGCTCTATTAATCGCTGGGCCACTTGCCGACCACGTTTTTGAACCAGCGATGATGCCAGGAGGTGTTCTTGTACCCATCCTCGGCAGGCTATTCGGCACGGGATCGGGTGCAGGGATGGCGCTTTTGTATGTCATCACTTCCATCAGCTTATTGCTGATTGGTTTGGGTGGGTATGGCTTCCGCGTGTTGCGCGACGTGGAAATCAGCTTACCTGACCATGATGTTGAGCCAGAAGTTGAGGACTCCAGATGCGGAGGCTGAGGGTGAGGTTTTTTAGGTGCAAGCCAGGTAAGCGGAAGCGTTCATTAACCGCTTCCGCTCTCAGTATTGCTGCATTATTAGAACTTGTGGCGCTAGTCGCTAGCTGTTTACCTCAGCGCTACCCAGCGATCGGCGCTACTGGTCGCTCTTCCGGTTCTATCGAATTCAGCAACGTCTTCTTCGCTAAATATTTTTTACTTTCTTCAGGATCGAAAAACCACGGAGACAGATTGGGTGGATTGTTGATACCGTTCAAGTAATCCTTGGCAACTTCTGGATTTTGAGCCATTGCGATCGCAATCTCTTGCAGATGAGCCGGAGGCGTCAACAAGCAATCCGTTAAGGCGTGCCCATGCTGACAATATTGCCAGAATTCATCGAAGACTCCCTGCATCCATGACTCATCAAAGCGTTGGTTGCCATGTTCGACAATCCGTTGCGCGACCAGATGTGCCATCTTCGTCGCGTTATTCGCTCCCTGCGCTCCAACGGGATCGTGCAAAATCACTGTATCGCCAATCCCCATCACCGTTGCACCTGATGGCAAACGACCAATCGGCTTACGCACAGTCGGTGTAATTGCCCCACGAACCCATGCTTGCTCGTCGGTTAATTCCATATCCTTGACTGTTTCGTAGTTCCACGGGGTCAATTCTTGGATGACTTGTTTGCTGAGTTCCACTAATTCTTGACCGGATTGG
>NZ_JAMPJZ010000033.1:0-57826 GCF_039961835.1 Trichocoleus sp. ST-U1 | reverse complement strand
TGAGTTTCTCGGCTTAAATCTCTAATAAATCTCATAAGTCTCTTGTTTTCTTGACTTTTGTTTTAGCTTATTCTACTTTTTATTATGTGTAATTTATTTTACATAAGCACTTATATTAGGTTTATTTACTTGACAAAAGTGAAGATGATGAGCATCTATTTCCGAGCTAAGTGGTTACACTTTTTATTTAAAAAACATAAAAATGAAGGTATAGCCTTCTACATTGGAATTCTGATTCTTATAATAATTTTTGGTGTTTTGGCAGTTATGGCTTTGCCTATTTTTTTGAATTGTGCCAATACTGCCAATAACAAGAGATCGCAAGGAGAAATCTATATCGTCTCTATAAACAGAGGACAAGAAGCTTACTATTTAGAAAATAATACTTTTGTTGCTTCTCTGCCGAAACTCGGTCTAAGTATTCCAAGTAAAACAAAAGATTATGAATATTCTATTCGTGCAACAAAAACAGCGGTATTTAACTACGCGATCGCTCAAGAAACTGCTTCAAAACCCCTGAAGAGCTATGTTGGGGCTGTATTCATCGTACCGGACAATCATTCCCGAGACTTAACTACAGTAAGGATTCTGTGTCAAGCGAATGCTCCCGGTGCAATCAAGCCTGTAGAGCCAGCTTATCAAAATGGCGAAGTCGCTTGCGGTTCTAACACCACAAAAATCTCCCGTTATTAGTCTTAAGGCTAACTCGGAAGAAAGGTTAGATTATGGATTGGTATCTAAGCCGGCCAAAATCTAAACTTTTCAGGAATTTCTCATCTTGCCAGTGAATACTTATTCAAGCATTTTGGACTTTGCACCTACGCAAAACACAAAAAAATATCCAGGGTTTGTTTACTTAAAAAGATGGAATATGAATATCTATTTTAGAGCTAAGTGGTTACAATATTTGTCAAATAGAAATGAGAACCAGGGTAATGTCTTGATTGCGCTTTTGGTTGTCGTTGTCATTAGCATTGTTGGTATATTGGTAGCTATAGCACTTCCTAGCGCTGTGAGCTGTGGAGGTAAAGCTGGTCAATCAGAAGGGAAACAATATATCGGCTCAATGAATAGAGCACAGCAAGCCTACTATCTAGACAATGGTGCTTTTGTGGCTTCAATTCCGAAACTAGGGTTAGGTGTTCAATCTAAAACAAAAAATTACGAATATTCCGTTCGAGCCATAAAAACGGCAGTCTTCAACTACGCGATCGCTCAAAAATCTGCTTCCAAACCTTTGAAAAGCTATGTTGGGGCTGTCTTCATAGTAACTGCATCTGATGTAGACGAGAAAGCGGCTGAAAATCACGACGAGAAAGCGGCTGAAAATCACGAGAAAGGGTCATCGTTATCAATAGTATGCGAAACAGAGACTCCCAGTAACAAACCTCCCGCCGATCCAACTTACCAAAAGGGTGCCCTCACTTGCGGTTCTAACACCACCGAAATCTATCGTTATTCACCTTAAGGTTAACCCGGAAGAAAATTTAGATTTTGGCTTTGCATCTAACTAAGCAAGCCAAAATCTAAACTTTTCAGGAATCCCTTATTTTCCAAGTGAATATTTCTTAAAGCTTTTTATAGTTTGCACGCACGCAAAGTATAAAAAAGTATCTAGGGTTTATTTATTCAAAGAGGCTGAAATGAGCATCTATTTCCGAGCTAAGTGGTTACAATTTTTATTTAAAAAGCACAAAATTGAAGGTATAGCTTTCTACCTTAGACTTTTGGTTCTTATGGTAATTTTTGGTGTTTTGGCAGTTATAGCTTTACCTATGGTATTTCCTGAAGAGAGGATTTGTGGAGGCAAAGGCAGACTCTATGGGCAAATCTATATCGGCGTAATGAATAAAGCACAGCAATATTACTATCTAGAAAATGGTGCTTTTGTGGATTCAATTCCGAAACTAGGGACAGGTATTAAAACTGAAAACAAAAATTATGAATATTTCGCTCGTGCGACAAAAACAGCAGTTTTTCACTACGCGATCGCTCAAAAAACTGCCTCAGACCCACTGAAGAGCTATGTTGGGGCTGTCTTCATAGTACCTACATCTAAAGTAGGCAAAAAGGCAGCTAAAAATAACAAGGAAACGTTAGCAATAATATGCGTGACAGATACTCCTACTAGCCAAATCCCCGCGGAGCCAACTTACCAAAAGGGTGTCCTCGCTTGTGGTTCTAATACTCAAGCACTTGAAGTACCTGAATTTATGAGAATCGAGGAAGAGAAACGAAGGCGAAGGGACGAAGGAAAACTTAACATTCTCTCAAAGATTAAAGGACAGCAAGCTTTCTATTTAGAAAGTGGTATTTTTTTTGCTCCTACTATGTCGAAATTGGGTATGGGTGTTACAGATATAACAGGCGAAACAACCAATTATGAATATTCTGTTCGCAGAACAAAAACGGAACTCTTTAACTACGCGATCGCTCAGAAAACTGCCTCAGACCCACTGAAGAGCTATGTTGGGGCTGTATTCATAGTACCTACATCTAAGGTAGGCAAAAAGGCAGCTAAGAATAACAAGGAAGTGTTAGCAATAGTATGCGAGACAAATACTCCTACTAGCCAAATCCCCGCCGAGCCAACTTACCAAAAGGGTGTCCTCGCTTGCGGTTCTAATACTCATTCGATACCATATTCGATACCATAGTGCCACACCTAAAAAATATAGCGATTGCTCGAAGTGGCAATTTTCTAAGTCAAGTGATTCACCGAAGGTAATCATGCAGCTTAAGGATAAAGAAGAACAAAATTCAGTCAATATATCCTCACAGTTAAACCTAGCCATTCAAGCTGAAAAAAAGACTGAAAATAAGACAACAAATTCGAGTACTAAATCTCAGCTATTCCTAAATAGACTTAGTCCCGAAATTAAGGTACTCCTTGTCTTACTTGTCTTTTTTGGTCCGGTGGACTTGATAGGTCTGATGAGTCTTGGAGCTTTGTTTGCTCTCAGTATCTCCGACAATTTTGATACGTTGATTTCCGATCCTTGTGGAGAGATGCAATCGGAAGACACTATCCAGCCTCGCTAAATCCTCAAAAGGTATATGGTAGGCAATGCCCACCATAATTGATAAATAATGCCTAAAAATTATGCTTCCTGATGTTGTTAAAGGCTTTTTTTTACTGCTGTTTATATTAGTCCCCATAGAAAAGATATTTTTTTTACACAAACAGAAGATATTTCGTAAAGGATGGGTAACAGATGCAATTCATTATTTTATTGGTTACTTTGTCGGTAGAACAGCAGTATTAGCAATTAGTGGAATATTAATTGGACATTTTCTCAGCAGCTTAATCAATTCAGAAATTCAGATGAAGGTTGCTTCTCAACCTGTATGGTTGCAGTTTCTAGAAGCAATTTTTATCGCTGATACTGGATATTACATTGCCCATAAACTCACTCATAAGGTTCCTTGGCTGTGGAAATTCCATGCAATTCACCATAGCGTAGAAGATATGGACTGGTTGGCAACAGTGCGTCTGCATCCCCTTGACCAAATATTTACAAAAACTTTTCAGATAGTCCCGCTATACATATTAGGCTTTACGAAAGAAACCTTCGCTGTATTTTTTCTTTTTGGTGCTTTTGAAGCCTTCTTTATTCATGCCAATATCAAAATTAGATTTGGATGGCTTCGGTGGATAATTGCCACCCCAGAATTTCATCACTGGCATCACACTGCCGAGCGAAAGTTATATGATAAAAATTTTGCGGCACAGCTTCCAATTTTAGATTTAGTCTTTGGCACCCTCTATATGCCTAGGGGGAAAATGCCGGAGAAGTATGGGATATCCGATCCTGTACCTTCTGGGTATTTTGGACAAATACTCTACCCGTTTTTTAAACGAAAAAAGTTTATGAGCCAAGCTAGAAAAATAGAAAATATATAATAAAAAAAATTATGCTTCAGGATTTTTATTTCTAATTGTGCCTAATGACATCTCGGTATTACGGTTGCTATGGTAGTGAGGTTGAGGTGCGATTCATCGGAAAATTTTATGAAAATACTGACTAAAATAACCAGTCGTTTACGTCCTTTACCTGTAATTTTAGGGGTTGTCGCTGTTAGTGTTGGTGCAATAGGTGCGGCGATCGCGTTCGCAGACATCGATATCCAAGCGATCGCAACTGGCAAATATGCAAACAAAGTGACGGTAGCGCAGTTGCAGCAGGGAAAACTAAAGCCAGTGTTCCTTATTGATGTGCGATCGCCAGAGGAGTACGCTGAAGATCATATTGCCCAAACTCTACTGGTACCTCTGACTCAGATTGAAACGGGTATAGGGATTGAGCGTATTAAGGCATTGGTGAAAAAGAGCGTTCAACCCAATCAACCCGAACCAACGGTAGTGCTATATTGCACCAAAGGAACCCGTTCAACTAAAGCCTACTGGATGTTAGAGGGAACGGGGTTGAAGATGGCAGTCTTATCAGGCGGTATTACTGCATGGCGGAAAGCCGTGCCTGCGGAACAAGATAAAGCGGTCTTATCTCCAATTATTTTACAAGCCAAGAAGTTGAATGCTAACTAACTTCTTATAAAAACTGATTGAATGCAAATCAAACCTAGATTACTTCTTCCTCAGAAGTTGGTTAATTTGACTTTGCAGCTTTTCTTGTAATAGTTGTGCGTGTCGGTAAGCAGCGTTTCGGTCTTGCCGAGTAGAAGTTTTTGGTTCTGGAAGTTGCTCGTCTTCAACAACTTCGGTTGACCAAGTTTGATAGAGAGGCTGAATAAAATAACGCACCCGACTTCGCATTGCCCAAACACCCATAGATGGGAAGAGAATGAAGAAAAACATCAAAAAAGAGACAGGCAAGAAAGGCAAGTAGATGGCTCTTGCAAATTTCTTAAGATTGATTGCCCAAGGATGCAAAGATTCATTGCCGATGCAAGCAACAGGCAGAATCGGAATGTGATAGCGATCGCTTAACTGGATAAAACTTGGATGAAAAGTGTCTAACTGATAACGCCTTTTCCACCCTTTTCCCGGCCCGCGTATGCCCTCCGGAGCGTATAGTAAGATGGTTTTTTGAGCCACCGCCGCTTCAAATTCATCAGCTTCTGCCCTAACGCCACCTAGAACTTGCGACCATCCTGGAGGTAGCCACCAAATCACCCAGGGATGTTCAAACAACGAAACACCGGCCAGCGGTTGCACAACCCATTCCCGTGTCTGGCTTAAGAGCGTTCCTAATCCCAAAATATCCCAAGGGAAACACATTCCCGCATGGTTCATTGATACAATCAATGGCCCAGTTTGAGGCAAATTTTCGAGTTGTTGTAGCTCTCCTTGAAAATAATATTTCACAATCGGAGCCAGCACTTCATCTCGGAAAGCCTGCTGATAATTTGGATCGAACTCCCCTTCTCCCCGGCGGGGTGAACGAAAGCCGAGACGTATCCAACGAATCAGCAACGCCAAATAAAATCCCCCAGGAATGAGAAACAATCCATACTCCAGCCAATTCCAACCATCGGGATCGGCGTGATAGTGTTGCCAGTGGCGGTTGAATAAAATCAGCCAGCCTGGGGGATACCAAAGACAAAACCAATCAAACCAATTCCAACAATAATCGTGAATACGCCCAGCCATGCCATTCTCAATCTCGGCATTCTCGCTAAACCGCAACAATCGCACTTCAATCTCCTAATCGTGTTGGGCGCTATATTACCCGATATTCCAATTTTTGTTTTCTACCTTGTGGCGAAATATATTCAACGCCTACCGGAACGCCAAATCTGGTCAACCGCTTACTATCAACCTTTTTGGCAAAATATTATCCACCTCTTTCATTCAATTCCATTGGCTTTAATTGGGGTAGTGATCGCTCGCTACTACGGGTGGAAACCCCTTGAAATCGTCTTTCTGAGCATGGTGCTGCATTCCCTCGGAGATTTACCTGTCCACAGCGATGATGCACATCGACATTTTTTACCCTTCAGCGATTATCGTTTTATCAGCCCTATCTCCTATTGGGATACTAACAAATACGGCACGATTGTTTCTTTTGTTGAGCGGTTGCTGGTGCTGGTAGCGACCGTTTACGTGTTCGGGATGGTTCACTCCTACATCGGCAAAGGACTACTCATTGCAGTGAACTTGATTTATTGGCTCAGCTATCTCTATTTCTGGGTTTTCTAAGGGATATTGAACTTTTCGCCGTAAAGTTACATCTTGCTCTAGGCTGTTGAAACACAGTTACATCAACAAAACCTGCCAGGAGCAGGTTACAAAACCCTTTATTTTCAGTTGGTTCGCGCTTTCCTAGCTAGAATGCGATCGCCTTTCCATTCGGAGAGCTTGGCGCAAGATGTGAGTTGAGCTATTTTAACCACGATAACCACGCAGACCAACTTTGCACTAAGTGAGCAAATTCCGCATAACCGGCAGCACCAGGGTGAGCGCCGTCATTCGCTGTTGCCTCACCGATCCACACCGATGACGCCTGTAAAGGAGTAAAAACATCTAAATAAGGCACATTGCGATCGCTACATAAACGAGCTAACTGCTCAGACAAACCAGCGATCCTAAAATTTTGCTCAATCTCTGCAACGGGTGGCGATCCCACCATCAAGACTGGAAATATTTGCCTTGCAACTTCAAGAATTGCACAGTAATTTTCTAGGGAATCCGCTAACTTCACACGAGTCTTCCCATTTTCCAGGGTGGTGTCATTGACACCAAACGAGAAAACAATCCTGCCATCATATTCTTTAGGCAAGCGACAAGCAACCTCACCTAGCCAACGGGATCTAATATCCGCGCTGGTTTCCCGCCGTACCCCAAGATTGTAATAAGTAATGTCATAACCTTGCTTTCGTGCTGCTGCACAAATTCTTCCCGTCCAACCAAGACACTCTGGATCGCCAGTTCCGTTTACAAAGGAGTCACCAATAAAGCAAATTCGCATTTTGCCTGAAATCTATTTTTAGTTTTTTCTTTACCTATCTATTCTTCTGAATAGCACCAGCATCGTTGCCTCTAGAAGAACTTCACCGGATCAAACGATCGCTCTTGCAGTTTTTCATAAAATTTCCATTTCTTCTTTAATATTTTTTCTGGCTTGTTGTTCTAACGCAAAAAACATTTTTTCAGTAAAATATATTCGTTCTCGGTTTAAAAAGCTCTGCAATACTTGTTTTCTACCTGTTCCGTATTTTGTGGCAGAGACCCATAAATACTCTTTTCTAATTGCTTGAGCATATATTCTGTATTTAGTAGCCGATGCTCCTAATATAGAAAGGTCTGCATCTAGAAAAATTTTGCTATCAATACCGTCTATATTTTGATGGTATTTGGTTTTTATAATTAAAGAATATACAACCTCTATAGTTGATGAGGGAATGTCTAACCCTTTCAAAATCATCGCTGCATATTCTGCACTTTTTTCCTCATTATCGTTAGCTTTTGGGTTATAAACTGCATCGTGAAACCAAGCCGCAAATTCAATTTCTGCATAATTTTGGGATAGCAATCGCAAATTGTTAAGTGTTTCTAAAACTTGTTCTATATGCTCCAGAGTATGATAATATCTCCCCTGACTAGAGTAAGCGTTGAATAAGTCAAGCAACACTTTTTGACCAATTTCTTGCTCAACCTGAAATGGTTGTAGTAAAGACTCCCATCTAGATTGCAAAGTAAAGCATCTTTCTGTATCTAGATTGTAGCGTGATCGCATATTTCCCCAAAATTCTTAGCGAATCATTTGCTCTTGGTTAATGAAATTAAAATACATCAACTGACTCAAACTGCTTTTGAGACTGAGCGTGTGCAGCTTCGCCACAGGTGCGGGGAGTAGGAAATATTTTACCCGGATTAGCCAAACCTTTGGGATTAAATACTTGGCGCACCCATTGCATTGTTTCTAGATCCGTTTCGGTAAACATTTGCGGCATATAGCATTTTTTATCCGCACCAATCCCGTGTTCCCCAGAAAGGCTTCCGCCTACTTCTACGCAAAGTTTAAGAATTTCTCCCCCTAATTCTTCCACCTGTTCCAATGCCCCAGGAATCGAATTATCATAAAGAATGAGTGGGTGAAGATTCCCGTCTCCAGCATGAAAGACGTTAGCAATACGATAGCCGTATTTTTGGCTCAATGCTTCAATTTCTTGCAGTACAAATCGCATTTGAGTCCGGGGAATTACCCCATCTTGGACATAATAATCAGGACTGAGCTTGCCTGCTGCTGCGAAGGCTGCTTTCCGTCCTTTCCAGAGCTTTAGACGGGTTTCTGGCTCGTTTGCAGTGGTAATGCTACGCGCTCCATTTGTAGTGCAAATTTCTGCAATACGCTGTTTATTTGCCGCCACTTCCACTTCTAAGCCGTCTATTTCGACTAACAAGATAGCGGCAGCATCTCTGGGATAACAACCTGTAGCTACAACATCTTCGACAGCGTTGATGCTGATATTATCCATGATTTCCATACCGCCTGGAATTATCCCAGCGCTGATAATATCTGATACAGCGGCTCCAGCATCTTCGACACTGGTAAAATCTGCTAAAAGAACGCAAATAGATTCCGGGGTCTTAAGAATTCTCAAAGTAATTTCTGTAGCGATACCTAGCGTGCCTTCAGAACCAACAAATAAACCCGTTAAATCGTAACCAGGCATTTCGGGAATTTGTCCTCCCACGTCTACAATAGAGCTATCGGGGAGAACTAGTTTTAAACCTAAAACGTGGTTGGTGGTGACGCCATATTTGAGACAGTGGACACCTCCAGAATTTTCTGCAACGTTACCGCCAATCGAGCATACAATCTGGCTGGAAGGGTCAGGCGCATAGTAAAATCCGGCACCGCTAACGGCTTGCGTTACCCAGTTATTAATTACTCCTGGCTGCACCACAACCCGTTGATTTTCTATGTCAATGCTCAAGATTTTTCGCATCAATGCAGTAACAATTAGCACGCAATCTTCTACAGGCAATGCTCCACCAGAAAGTCCAGTGCCAGCACCGCGTGCAACCCAGGGAATTTGATTTTGGTCGCATATCTTCACTGCCGCTGCGACTTCTTCTGTGGTGCGCGGCAGCACGACAAGGGCAGGTTTTTGTCGGTAGCTAGTTAAACCATCGCACTCGTAGGTTATTAACTCCTCACGACGCTGCACGACGCCGTTTTTCCCGATAACTGCCTCAAATTGCTTAATAATCGGTTGCCAGTTGTGCTGTTGTTTGTCTTGGGTAATCATCGGTAACTCTATGTCTGCGTAAGTCCCTTTTGAACAACCTGTTTATAAAAATCTTCAAGAGCTGCTACACAACTTTTGTCATCATAAAGATAGTCATGGCGAGCCTTGATTCTTTCTGAAACGTCGCGCCGCCAAATCGGGTCTAAACCCAACTTTACAGCAATATCAATATATTCTGTTTCGGTTTGAGCAATTGTGTCTGTCACCTCAAGCCTTTTTAGAAATCCATAAGAGTGACGACCTCGCATAAATTCGCCAGGACAGGTAACAACGGGTAAACTACAAGCGATCGCATCTAGTGTCGTGTTACCGCCAGACCAGCTTAAAGTATCTAGATAAATATCTGAAACTAAATTAAGCATGAGATACTCAGCGCGAGGTAGAACAGGTGAAAAAACACAATAGTCTTTACTGTTCAAACCAACTGCCGAAAAAGCGCGTTCCAAGCGTTCTTGGGGCACACCTGCACGAAGAAACATAAACTGAGCTTGAGGCACGCGACGGGCGATTTCAGCAAAAATATAGTCATGTTGCGGTAAATACTTGTAAGGAGCTTGAGAAGATAGGTAAACTACAGCATCATCCCTTAGCTGAAAATCTGCTCGTGTCTTTGTTAGCGGAGGAATCTCTAATGAAGGATAAGCAACTCCAACATTCGGCAGACGGATCAGAGTTTCAGAGTAATGTGCTTGTGCATTTTCTGGCTCCATTAACTCGCTGGATAAAAAGTAATCAATGGTCGGTAAACCAGTAGTTACTGGGTGTCCCCATACTACGCACTGAGCAGGAGCCAGACGCAAACCGGCAAGTTGCATCGTCGCTGCATCCATACCAATTTCTGGGAAAACAAGTATATGTAGTTTATCGGCAACAATTTGTTCGCATACTGCTTCGAGATTATTAGGAATATGATGAAATGCATCACTATAATTACGAAACAACTCAGTGATATTATCTGGCTGATTCCCTGTGTAGTAACAGTGAAATTCAAAATCTTGCTGATTGCAGTAACGCAGATAACCTAGTGATAAAAATGTTCCACTCCAACCGTGTAAGAATGCTGAGACATAACCAACACGAATTTTTTTGTTCTCCTTAAGCGGAGGCATGGATATAGCTTGAACCCATTGTGGATAGTTGGCTGCCATAATTTGATGGACTAAATTTCCATACTGGCGTTGCAATTCCAAATCGTTATGAGCCTGATACGCTAAAAAAAAGTTTGTTACACAACTAATACCGGCAAGAGCATTCTTTTTATCTTCAGGCTCTTCTAAGAATGTCCCCAGAATTAAACTTTGTATGCCTTGGATAAATCGCTGACGATAAAAGCTAATTTCATTGGCGCTATTATAATTAGTGGGTAATATTAAATTTTTAAAAATTTTAAATACATATTCATTAGGCAGGATTTGAGATGCCTTTTCTGCACTTGATATTGCTTCTTTAATCCGTCCGTTTTCCTGCAATAATTTTATAAAATAAAAATGCAGTTTACCACTTGTTGGGTAAAAGAAGATGCCTTCTTTAAGCGTATTGATAGCTTCTTCTACTCGATTTAGATGTGTAAAGCAATCACTCAGGTTAAAATAAACCTCTGCATCTCCTGTTTGAATTTCTAGCAATTTTTGATATTGCTTAATTGCTGCTTCATACTTCTCTTGCTGGTAAAGTTTGTTAGCAAAATTTAGAAGAGCCTGAGTAGGATTCTTTTGGGCTTCTAATGCCATCGCTAGGTTATTTAATATATCAGGATTATCTGGAATTAGCGTCAGAGCTGTTTTATACACCTCAATTGCTTGCTCAATTTGATTCTGTTCCATTAACAAATTCCCCAAATTGAGGTAGCTACCAAAGTGGCTGGGGTTAGCTGCGATCGCTTGACGGTAGACTGCTTCAGCCTGCTCGCTTTCACCCGCCTGACTGAGGAGATTTCCTAAATTGTTGTAAGCTTCAATTAGTTTTGGTTCAAGAGCGATCGCTTCTGTGTAAGCGGAAATCGCTTGAGGATTTTGATTGATTTTCTCGAAAGCCAACCCAAGGATATAATATGCTTGAGCTACAGATGAATCTATTTTTAGTAAATTAAAAATTGTTTCAACGGACTTTTGATACTGTTCTGCCTCGTAATATAGAATTCCTAAGCTTAGCCACGCTTTAGTATCCCAGTTTTTCGCTCGTATAAAGTCACAATATTTTTTTTCAGCAGCTAAAAACTGTCCTTTTTCATGCAGCGATAAGGCTTCTTGATACAGATTGTCTAACTCCCTTTCGTTTTTTCCAATAAACTGTAATTCATAGATAGCTTGAATAACTGACTTCCGGCGCATCTTACTAAAAGTATTCCAGGAATAGTTGGCTTTTTTATTTGCATCCCAACTGAGTACCTGAATCCCATTCCAAAAAGTGTGATAGCCATCTCCTGGCGTCAGCAACTCCAGCAATAATTCGCACTCTGGGTTAGCAGCCATAAAATCCCAATTAGCTTGGCGCACCGCTTCCCAATTGCTATCATCGATAATAATCAATGCCTTCTCTGCTAGAAACGGTTTGATTAGGAGTAATCCTAATAATTGCGACCGATAGTCGTGAGCACCATCATATAAATAAACCCCGATTTTGTCATCTGGATTAATTTCTCGAAGCTCTAATAAAAATTCTTCAAAGTCTTGATTGCAAAAATAAACTCGATCTTGAATATCAAAACTTGATAAATTATTAATTAATTTATCCAGATTCTCACCGGATTGGTCGAATTCAGAAAAGTTATCTACAGCGTATGCCATTCGTTCTGGATGATCGAGCAGTGCGCCAATTAAAGTAGAACCTTGATAACAGCCAATCTCGCAATATATTTCATCTGGTTCCATGCACTCCACAGCAAAATTGAGCAACTGCATTACGTTGGCAGTAGTCATCCCTTGAACTTGGTCAAGTGCTTGCTGAAACCGCTTTGATTTAGGTACAACCGATTCGCGTCCCCAATTTTCATAAAGGCTGGGCAGTTGCTCAACAAACTTTTGGTAATCCATCGCTAACACCTTGTATGCTTACTTTTAGTTTATCTAAAGAAAAAATTAGGCACAAAGTTTTGGTTCGTTAAAATCTTGAGGAAGATGATAAACAGGGCAAAAGTTAGTGCTAGAAAGGGGAGGGAGTGCCAATCGTGCATACTTGACCTCGTAGCGTGTATTGCATCGACTGCTGGAATCACAGCGCTAACTTAGAAGCTCGTGAATAGATTTCAACAAATCTTCTGCGGTGTAGGGCTTCGACAAAAATCTTTTAACTACGCCACCTGCGATCGCTGGGAGCTTATGGTTGGAAACCAGTCCGCTCACAGCAACAACTTTGACCTGCGGGTTCATTTTTTGTAGGGCGCGGATGGTGGTTGGACCATCCATCGTAGGCATCATCATATCAATTAACACGACATTGATTTCCGCGCGATGCTGGGCATAGAGTGCGATCGCTTCAATCCCATCGTTGGCAGTGAGTACCCGATAGTCATAGGCTTCTAGGGATGTTTTAGTCACTTCTCGAATGGCTGGTTCATCATCAACCACAAGAATCCATTCTCCGTGACCTCTGGGCAGTTCATAACGCTCCGTAGCTTCTGGATCTGTTGTAGTTGTGTTAGTTGCTGGAAAATAAACTTTAAATTGGGTTCCTCTTCCTACTTCGCTATAGACATTGATAAAACCGTCATGACCTTTAATGATTGCCAACACAGTGGACAGACCTAGCCCTGTGCCTTTACCGAGTTCTTTTGTTGTGAAAAATGGTTCAAAAATTCTTTCTAAACTTTCTGGAGGAATACCACTTCCAGTATCCGAGATAGTAATAACGATATAAGGCCCCATTTTGGCCTCAATATTCATCCGGGCATAGTTTTCATCGATGATAAGATTTTCGGCAGAGATACTCAAGACTCCACCATCTGGCATCGCATCGCGGGCATTAACGCAGAGATTCATCAACACCTGATGTACTTGAGTGGCATCTCCAGAGACAGGCCAGAGTTCCATCATTCGTACATCTGTATAGATTTCGATTGATTTAGGAAAGGTCTCTTTGGCAATTTTCTGAATTTCCCCAATTAAGTGCCCTACTTGAAGGGTCATTCGCTCACCTTCAACTCCTCGAGCAAATGACAAGACTTGCTTAATTAGCTCAGCACCGCGTTTAGTATTTGTTTCTAGTAAATCCAAAAGCCGCTGACTGCGCGGATCGGGAATTACCATTTGTAAGATTTGAATGGCGGCAAGAATTGGCGTCAGTACATTGTTTAGATCGTGGGCAATGCCGCCAGCCAGAGTACCGATACTCTCCATCCGTTGGGCGCGGCGGAACTGTGCTTCAAGTTGTTTTTTCTCTGTAATATCGGTGTCTACAGAGAGGATTGATTTGGGGTTGTTTTCATCATCGCGCACCAAACTCCAACGACTGGCAACGACAATTTGTTTGCCTTCTTTGGTGACTTTATACAATTCACCTTGCCATTCACCTTTGTTGTTAACAGTCTTGTGCGCTTCTAGGAGTTGAGGCGAAGGATCGTTGTACAAAATCTCCGAGACATTTTTCCCCAGAACTTCCTCCGCCTTCCAACCGTACAGTAACTCAGCTCCTTTACTCCAAAGTACGATTTTGTCTTTTAGATTTCGCACAAGAATTGCATCTGTTGTTACATCTAGCAAGGCAGCTTGTCTGCGGATTTTTTGTTCTGCCTCCTTTCGCTCGGTGATGTCCCGATCCATGCCGCGATAACCTTGGAATTTTCCATCACAATTCCAAACTGGAACTGCACTAGTTTCTAGGACAACCAGATGACCGTCTTTGTGAACAGTCGTATTCTCAAGACACGTAATGGGTTGTGCAAGGGCAGCCATTTGCCCAAAAATATTAGCAACTCGAAAAGCTTCTTCCGGAGGCATGAGATCGAAGGGAGTTTTGCCCAGAACTTCTTCTGGTTCATAACCCAAAATGTCGCGGAGCTTCGGACTGACATACGTGTAAACAACGTTTTCATCCACCTCCCAGACCCAATCGCTAGTGGTTTCGACTAAATTGCGAAACCGCTCTTCGCTTTGACGCCATGCCTCCTCGTTAGCTTTGCGCTCGGTAATGTCGCGGGCGATCGCATACATCAAGCCTTCTTCAACGACTGGAGAGGCTGTCCAGGATAGCCATTTATACGAACCATCCTGACAGATGTAGCGGTTCTCAAAGTCGATGGTTGGTTCGCCCGTGGCAAGTTTCTGGAATTCGTCACGGGTTTTTCCTTGGTCTTCAGGATGAACAAAGTTAAACAGTAGCGTACAGCAAAGTTCTTCTTGAGAAAGCCCAAGTGTTTTCTCAAAAGCTGGGTTTACGCGCTTAAAATAGCCATCCAAACTAGCAATACACAGCATATCCAACGAGAGGGTGAATAAGCGATCGCGCTCTTCCTCTGCCCGCTTACGAGCGGAGATGTCCGTTTGCAAGCCTACGAAGTAGAGTAAGTTCCCCTCATCTGAAAATACTGGCGAAATTCTTAATTCATTCCAGAATGGCTGACCATCTTTTCGATAGTTCAGCAGCGTCGTTTGAATCTCTTTTTGTTCGGCGATCGCTTGGCGAATTTGAGCGATCGCTTGCGGATCTGTGCCAGAACCTTTCAGAAAACGGCAGTTGCGACCCATAATTTCTTCTGGCTTATACCCAGAGATCCGCGAAAAAGCTGGGTTTGCGTAAACGATCGGGTTGTCTGGCTGGTTCGGATCGGTAATAATCACTCCCTCAGAAGCTGAAGTAATCGCCCGTGCCAGGTGCCGGTTCTCGGTAGCAGCTCGCTGTAGCGCCTCCTCGGCTCGTTCGCGTGCAGCGATGCTGCGTTCCTTTTCAGCTAAATTGCGCCGTAGCTCTAGTTGGCTAATTACCTGGCGGCTTAAAGCTTTAAGTGCCTCTACTTGTTCTGGACTGAGGTTTCGCGGTACATAATCAACAACACAGATCGTCCCGATTATCTGTCCCTCAGGCGTTATCAGCGGTGCGCCCGCATAAAATCGGACGCTGGGGCAAGCAATGACGACCGGATTAGTGGCAAACTTCTTATCAGCCAATGTATCAGGAATCATTAAAATTTCGTGTTGCTCAAGTAGGGGGCAGAACCCGCTATCACGGGGGAATTCTGATACTTCTAAACCCACCTTTGACTTAAACCACTGACGGTTTTTATCCAAAAAATTTATTAACGCAATCGGGGTTCCACAAACGTGCGCCGCTAAATGGGCAAGATCGTCGAATGCCTCTTCGGGTTCTGTATCAAGAATCCGATATCGGCGCAGAGCTTCTAGCCTCGCCGCTTCCTTACTAGACTCTAAAATTTTCATCAGTACTTATTCCTACTTGGACCGGATTTCGGTAGCCATCATCTGAAAATGCTTGTTCTGCCTTGTCGCGCTAAATGTCTCAATGCTGAAAAAGCAGGAGAAAGTCTCAGCGATCAACTTTTCCGTCCGATAACCCTAGCTAGATTGTTCCCTGGCACTTCAATGGACTAACACTTCCAGGAAAATCTACATGAAAATCGCTAAATTCTACACATTTTCGCTCAAACTAAAGGTCTCCAGCCTTTTACCGCAGTGCCGGAAATGCGATCGCAACTGCTAAGGGTTATTTGTACCCGTAGGAATTAAAAAAGGCGGTTTTGCTGTTTTCATAGTCTATTAAATGGTTTTCCTATTCATATATAAATTCTATAAAATCTCTCTAAAGGTTGATGGCGGTTTAATATAGCAGAAAAGTTTATCATTGCATTTCCTGGGTAATCTGCTATACACGAATCCTTCAACTCCTTGTAGCAGAAAGCAAAGAAATCACTTCCATACAACTCGAAAATGTACGAAGTTAAGTTTAGTTACAAGAGTATAAAATTGGACAGGAAGTTAGCATCTAGCTTGAGGAGGCACATCCTGACAACTTGCGGCAATGAACTCTAGCACTCGTTGCCACACGCGCTCCAATAAATCGGGTTGATTTGCCTCAAACCACTCAATTTGGGGATAAGCACGAAACCAAGTGCGTTGTCGCTTGGCAAATTGACGAGTGTGCAAAACGGTTAACTCTTTGGCGTCCGATAGAGAAATCTCTCCAGCTAAATATTGCTTCATTTCCCTATAACCTAGCGTATCCAACAGCGGCAGATCGCAACCGTATTTCTCACAGAGAGTTTTTACCTCCGCTTCCCACCCTGCTGCTAACATCTGTTCGGTTCGCTGTTCAATGCGTTGCGTAAGGTGGCTAGAGTCCGGGCAATCTAAGCCAATTTGGAGAATAGGATAATCGGGTGGATTCTCTCCTTGCTGCTCTGAAATAGGGCGACCCGTCACATAAAAGACTTCTAAAGCTCGCAATGTCCGCACGGGATCGTTAGGATGAATTTTCTGAGCGGCAACGGGATCGACTTGTTGTAGAAAAGCGTAAAGTTGGATTTGACCGAGAGATTGCAGTTGCGATCGCAATTCTTCTTGGGGCGCTACTCTAGGAATTTTTAACCCCTGCACAATAGAACGGATGTATAAACCCGTTCCTCCCACCAGTAAAGGCGGAGTTTCCTTGCCCAAAGCAGCAATTAAAGCTTGCGTCTGCTGCTGGTAATCTGCCACCGTCAAAGTTTCTGTGGGATCGCAGATATCAATTAAGTAGTGCGGTACCAACTTGCGCTCAGCATCTGTTGGCTTAGCTGTGCCGATATCAAATTCGCGGTACACTTGACGCGAATCAGCGCTAAGAATTACAGAACCCAAGCGCTGTGCTAATGCTAATGCCAGCCCTGATTTTCCCGTCGCGGTAGCACCACAAATAACAATCAGCGCTGAGGGCTGAGGACTGAGGACTGAGGGCTGAGGACTGAGGGCTGAGGACTGAGGGCTGAGGACTGAGGACTGAGTGAAGAGGGCTGAGCGAACAGGTAATTTTCCGCTACTCCCTATGTCTGTTTCTCTCGCCTCCCGTTCCCTTGTGCCACCGTGCTTTCCTACTTTGTTACCTTTCACTGGGTACAGCCCCTAAACAAATATCTCTTGAAATTGCCCTACGGTCGCCCCGAAACCTTTTGTGTTATAATTTTGGAGTGTTTTTACATTTTTGAAGTCCCGGTGGGCTTCCAAGCCATTATTGGAGAATCCTTATTCATGACGAGCAGTTACAGTGCCGATCAGATTCAAGTTCTAGAAGGTCTTGAACCAGTCCGGAAAAGACCGGGGATGTACATCGGTTCGACTGGCCCTAGGGGACTCCACCATCTAGTTTACGAGGTGGTGGACAACTCTATTGATGAGGCTCTGGCTGGCTATTGCACCCATGTGGAGATAGACATAAACGCCGATGGTTCGGTGACGGTGACAGACGATGGGCGAGGGATTCCCACAGATACTCATCCCACTACAGGCAAATCAGCTTTGGAAACGGTAATGACGGTGCTGCACGCCGGAGGGAAGTTTGGCGGCGGCGGTTACAAGGTTTCTGGTGGTTTGCACGGTGTCGGGATCTCCGTAGTCAATGCCTTGTCTGAGTGGGTAGAAGTAACCGTTTGGCGGGAGAAGCGGGAGCATATCATGCGCTTTGAGCGGGGTATTCCTGTCACCGAACTCAAGGCAACGCCAATTAAAGAAGCGAGGACAGGCACCTCGATTAGTTTCAAGCCAGATTTACAGATTTTTGTGACGACTGGCATTGAGTTTGATTACACCACCTTGGCAAGTCGTTTGCGGGAACTGGCTTACTTAAATGCGGGTGTCAAAATTACGTTTACTGACAACCGCCTGGAATTAATTAAGGGTGGAGAGCCAAGAGTAGAAACCTATTGTTATGAAGGAGGTATTAAAGAGTATATCGCCTATATGAATAGCGATAAACAGGCTCTCCACGAAGAAATTATCTATGTATCCGGCGAACGCAACAATGTACAAGTAGAGGTGGCGTTGCAGTGGTGCGTCGATGCCTATACAGATACTCTGCTGGGGTTCGCAAATAATATTCGTACAGTTGACGGCGGTACTCACCTGGAAGGGTTGAAGGCGGTGCTGACGCGGACGCTGAATACGATCGCTCGCAAGCGCAATAAAATCAAAGAAAATGAACCGAACCTCGGCGGAGAGAATGTCCGCGAAGGTTTAACGGGGGTTATCTCCGTCAAAGTACCCGATCCGGAATTTGAAGGACAAACTAAAACCAAACTCGGTAACACCGAAGTCCGAGGAATTGTTGATTCCCTAGTTGGCGAAGTTCTCACAGAATATTTAGAGTTCCGCCCAAACGTTGCCGATTCGATTCTGGAGAAAGCAATTCAAGCTTTCAAAGCCGCCGAGGCAGCGCGTCACGCACGAGAGTTAGTGCGCCGCAAATCGGTTTTGGAATCTTCTCCTTTACCGGGTAAATTAGCCGATTGCAGTACGCGAGATCCCTCGGAATCTGAGATTTATATCGTGGAAGGCGACTCAGCCGGAGGAAGTGCCAAACAAGGACGCGACAGACGCAACCAAGCCATCCTCCCATTGCGCGGTAAAATTCTCAACATTGAGAAAACCGACGATGCCAAAATCTATAAAAACACGGAGATCCAGGCGCTAATCACCGCACTGGGATTGGGTGTTAAGGGTGAGGAGTTCGATGCTTCTCAGCTGCGCTATCACTGCATCGTGATTATGACTGACGCCGATGTAGATGGGGCGCACATTCGGACGCTGTTATTAACGTTCTTCTATCGCTATCAACGGGCGCTAATCGAGCAGGGTTACATCTATATCGCTTGTCCTCCACTCTATAAGGTAGAACGCGGACGCAATCATTACTATTGCTATAGCGATCGCGAAATGGCAAACCTGATTCAGCATGAGTTTCCCGCTAATGCCAACTACACCATCCAGCGATTCAAAGGTTTGGGTGAAATGATGCCGCAACAGTTGTGGGATACTACCATGAACCCGGAAACTCGCACTCTCAAACGGGTGGAAATTGAAGATGCGGCGGAAGCCGATCGCATCTTTACCGTTCTAATGGGCGATCGCGTTGCACCCCGCCGCGAATTTATCGAAACCTATGGCCCTCGTCTCAATCTCAACGATCTAGATATTTAGATTCTCCGGTTGAAATGATTGAATACCCCAAAATTGGGCAACTAATGTAAAAATGATTAGTACATAAGGTTGCCTTGTTACAAAAGTATGGTTAATTAAGAACTTAACCATACTTTTGTCTTTTAAAGCCCCTGCGCTAGATTTCCCATCAACACTGCACCAAAAGAACGCGATCGCTATTTTTTCTGTGACATCGAAGCCTGTAAAAGGCTATATAGCGGCTCTAAATGATTCATGAAGAACAGAACCCCGACTTCTCTAAAAATCGGGATATGAAGAACCAGCTCATCACTCAATTAGAATTGCTATAGCTTGGCTATGTTATAACTTGAAGGAAACTATATTTGCAATTTCATGTCTTACTAATTTAATCTCCGACATTTCACGGGAAAATCATCAAAATTTGGATAAAAAATATCAAGCAAACACCAAAAAATAATGAATCACTTTATCATCAACTTTGCCAAACTAGTGAAACTCCCAGTTAACAACAAGTTGATTGTATCCAGCTTATTAATCGCAATCAACGGCATCCTGGTGACAGGTATCCTAGGGACATCGGCAAATACCCCAGCCAAACCCGCACCCGCAGCGACTCCAACCAAAACCACACCAGCAACGACCGCCACCCAGCAATTTGTAGGGCAATGGCAAGCCGAAGATCCGCAAACCGGGGAGTTGGTCACATTTATATTTGCGCCAGAGGGAAAATTATTCATTGTATTTCCAACGTCTGATGGACCTCCGGTTGCCGTCGGAATTAAGTACAAGGTTAATTCCCAGGCTAAACCGGGACAACTTGACCTGGTTTTTAGCAAAAAAGAGAGCATCCTGAGCATTTTTGAATTTATCGATCGCGGTAAACTACGTCTGGAATTAGAGGGACGGCAAGCTGGACAACCCAGACCCAATGCTTTTACTGCCAAGGCAACGATATTTGAGAAAATTTCCGATAGCGCGATATTACCCAAAGACGCCAAAGTAATTGAGCTGGAAAATGCACAGAGTCAAGTGCCCGAAGATTCGCAGCTTCCAAAACCGCAAACGGAAGCCAAACTGTATATCGCGATGGTAAACAAAGCGCAACAGGCTTATTATCAGCAAAAAGGCAAATTTGCCACAAACACTGAAGATTTAGGTTTAGGCGGCGAGCCAGCCAGCGTGTATTACAACTATCGGTTGGTATCACCCGGAAAGGACGCCCAAAGCGTGATGATCGCCGCCCAAGCCAAGAATGCTGAAATTCATAGCTACACAGGTGCGGTATTTGCCACCAAAAAGAACGGTGAAGCCACCACCCTCGTAGCGGTTTGCGAAACCCAGCGCCCCTCAACCTCGGCTCCAGCGATGCCGAAACCGCCGCAGAGTGGCTCATCAGCAGTTCAATGTCCATCGGGTTCGCGTCTGTTACAGTAATCGGCTGCCGTCGCTATCAACAACCCGATTGATTCTCTCGCGATCGCATAGATTGTTAAAATCCAGTTAAATTTTTCGCCTTGACTGCCATGAGTGACACCGTTTTAGACATCCGCAATCTGCAAGTTCAATTTTTAACTGATGAAAAGCAAATTCTGGCAGTTGATGGTATTTCCTTCAAACTGAGTCGCGGGCAGACTTTGGGCATTGTGGGAGAGTCGGGATCGGGTAAATCGGTGACTTCCCTCGCCGTCATGGGTCTGGTGCCAACTCCGGGGAAGATTAGCGGCGGTGAAATTTGGTTTCAAAACTCCCAGGAACGAGGCGGATCTGTAGTGAATCTGCGGGATCTGAGTGCAGAGGAGTTGCGGAAGTATCGGGGTGGTCAGATTTCGATGATTTTCCAGGAACCGATGAGTTCCTTAAACCCAGTTTTTACGTGTGGGTTTCAGTTAGTCGAGGCAATCCGTCAGCATCAAAATGTAACGCCTGCCGAGGCGAGGCGGCAAGCGATCGCGCGTCTCCAAGAAGTCAAACTCCTCGCTAGCGATGAAGAGATGCGGCAACGCTATCTAGAAGAAAGACCAGAAGCCAGAAGAGAAAGCGAAGCGGAAATTAATCAGCAGGTCAATCAGCAAAAATTGGCAATGCTGGATCGCTACCCCCACGAACTCTCCGGCGGGCAATTGCAGCGGATGATGATTGCAATGGCTATTTCCTGCAATCCAGCGGTATTGATTGCTGACGAACCGACAACCGCCTTGGATGTAACGGTTCAAGCGACGATTCTGGATCTATTGCGGGAGTTACGCGACGCCCGTGGGATGTCGATGATGTTTATCGGTCACGACTTGGGGGTAATTGCTGAAATTGCCGACGTTGTCGCCGTGATGTATCAAGGCAAAATAGTTGAATACGGCTCAGTTGAGCAAATCTTTTCTAACCCTCAACATCCTTATACCAAAGGTTTGTTAGCCTGTCGCCCCAGCCTTAACCGCCGGTTGAAATACCTGCCGACCGTCGCTGACTTTATGGAAGTGGTGAAGACACCTAGCGGCGAAATCGAGATTCGAGAAAAAATAGGCGTTAAGAGTCAGGAGTCAGAAGAAATTCTGGGTTCCACTCAAAACCCAGAAGCGATAGATCGCATCTCTACCACTGAAAAAGCTCTACTCTCTGTCCGAGACCTCCAAGTTGGCTTTCCAATCCAGGGGATGTTTGGTCAAACCAAACGCTATTTGATGGCAGTGAATGGCATCTCATTTGATGTTTATCCCGGTGAAACGCTGGGATTGGTGGGAGAATCCGGCTGTGGCAAAAGTACCTTAGCGCGTACCATCCTGCGCTTGATCGAACCAACAAGCGGGCAGATCGAGTTTGAAGGGGAAGATATTACAAAAGTCAGTAATCGGCGGCTGCGGCAATTGCGACGCGAGATGCAAATTGTCTTCCAAAATCCCTTTAGTTCTCTCGATCCGCGTCTAAAAATTGGAGATGCGGTGATGGAACCGCTACAAATCCATCACTATGGGAAGAATTCTAAGGAAAGACGCGATCGCGCAGCCTATCTCTTAGAGCGTGTAGGTTTAAATCCTGGCTGGATGAATCGCTATCCCCACGAGTTTTCTGGCGGACAGCGCCAGCGGGTTTGTATTGCTCGTGCTTTGGCACTCAATCCCAAATTCATCATCTGCGACGAATCCGTCTCGGCGCTAGATGTTTCCGTACAAGCGCAAGTGCTGAATTTGCTCAAAGAAGTCCAAAGTGAATTTGGCTTAACTTACATCTTTATTTCTCATGACTTGAGCGTGGTGAAATTTATGAGCGATCGCATTATGGTCATGAATCGGGGCAAAATCGAAGAAATTGGCTCCGCCGAAAATCTCTACCGCGAACCGAAGCAAGAATACACGCGCCAATTAATTGCCGCTATTCCTACCGGCAGTCTAGAACAGATTCAGCAGCGTCAGCAAGACCGAATCAAGATATCAGTAGGAGGGCGAGAAATTACTAGTTAAGTATTCATCCTTAGCTCAATCTATACTTTGGGGAAGCGCAAACTATGACCTTAACGAAATCAACAATTACCGATGAGCAGTTTGTCAAACTACGCTGTAGCAGTGACAGTAAAACTCACTATTTCCCGGCTACAGGTGCTATGTATGCCCATCCGATAGATAACGATCAACCTGTTCATCTGTTTGATTTCTTAGGCGTTGATATCTCGCGCTGTATTCAAGATAATTCAACATCCCGCTGGACGCTTGTAAGTCGTAAAATTACACTTTATCTCGATCCCAAAACTGGAGAAATTCTAAAAAGTTGGAAAAACCCCTGGTCAGGTGAAACACTGAATATTATGCACCGTTCTTATGACTACCAGGAGTTCCAGATTCCACAACAGATAGATGCTCACATAACTTCAGAAATATCCTCAGTTTCATTAGATTTCAATATGAAACTGCCCAACCCGTTATCAACGAACCCCAAGTTTGCAGATTATTCGCCAGAGAAGTATGTCCAATCGTCGGATTCCTACAAATTTATTTTTCCGACAAAAATACTATCTGACGAACCCATCAGTGCTAGCGACAATCGCGCTGTTACACTTTCTTATTACCGCATGGGGCCGTGGGAACCGTGGATGAAAATGAAGGGAAAACCCGGCTTTTTAGTCTTAAATTACACTGGCAATAAAACTGATGTATTTGAAGATATCCCTGTAGCCATTAAAGAACAAATCGAACATCGGCTGCCTTTATTCCGCGAAGCTCCAACCTGTAGAATTCAGCGTTCGATTGCTACCAGTTGGAGCCGTTTTGACGAACAATTTGATGCCTACCTACGAGGAGAAGAATTTCCACTACCCGCCCCGATTATAGATGAGCCTTGTATTGAATAAAGCCGATTCTTACTCTTGACAAATAACAAAACTCAGGATTTTACCTTATAACTTCAACACTCGGAGAATAGCGCTTGTTGACTGCTATTCAAAAAGGGAAAAAACAGACTTATTTGGGTTGGTAGGTTTAGCTTGGCTAATTCATTTCTCATTAAACTTTAATTAATTCAAATCTCTACAGTTAAAATCAATTAAAGTTGATGTAACACAGTTGGAGTTATAGCAATGACTGAAAATAGACCCTATATTGGTCTAAAAACTAGGGATATTGCGATCGCCTATTTGTTGCTGCGAATTCTGATCGGCGTGAATTACTTTAATCACGGCTTTACTCGCATCGGCAATATTCCCGGTTTTGCTGAAAATACTGTCAACCAACTTGCAAATTCTTATTTCCCGGAATTTTTGGTGAGGATCAATTCTTACTTAGTACCCCCGGTTGAATTAATCGTGGGAGTATTGATCTCCATTGGATTAGCAACGCGCAGCGCCCTAATCGCAACATTTATCCTGATGATCGTCTTGATGATGGGTGTCACATCCATACAAAACTGGGGTGCAGCACAAACGATGCTTATCTACGGGATTGTGCTATTTATATTGCTAGCTGGTAGCAGCTTCAATATTTACTCCATCGATCGCTGGCTTGGCAACAGGCGGACTGTTGCAGGTTCAGGAGATCATCGCGACACAAACATACTCAACTTTGCCAACAACTTTTGGACAAGACGCAGACGGCAAAAACGTTTGTCTACCTATACCAGTCCTAAATGATTTCTGAAAGCAAGATTCCCGACTTCTTGGATAAGTTGGGGATTTAAACCACTGGCATCTCGCAACTAAAACAGGATTGCTATATAGCAGTTTTAAATAAAGGAATTGCTCATCCTCAGTCACTTTATGGGCGCTATTCTGCGATTCTCCAAACCCCATTATTAAGTCAGTCTCTTAAATAATAGGGGTTTGGAGGATCTGAGGTGTCGTCTACCCTACGCATTCACTGGGGTTTTCACCTCTTGCGGCTGTTGAACCGCGTCTTCTGCCATAAACTCTGCCAACTGCGCCTCAATTTGCTCTTTGACAATCTGGCGATACTCTACGAAATGCTCAATTTGAGCGCAAACTGCTAAATAACTGCTGATTCCACCTCGATTGTGTCGATACATACTAAACAAGTTGCGCCAGAACTGCCAACGAGTTTTACGAAGTACGCCTTGTCGCCAACAAATGATTAATAAGGCTCGAATTACAACCCAATCTATTTTCTTCTTCGCACGTTTGCCCTTATTCGGATACGTCGCTTCTCCTAATATGCGAAAGTGACGATAAGTGCGGTCTAGAAAACGCTCCGGATCGTACAATGTCCAAAATGCATCGATGTATTCGCGGGCAATGTCTTCTAGAGGACGTGTGGGCACAAAGTTCATCAATGTCGTTTGATTTATGTTGGCAGATTCGCCTCGCAGCCGCCCTTCTTTCTTTAACCGATGCCAAAGGGCGGTATCGGGTAAAGCTTGCAACATACTAAATAAAGCGGTGGGAATTGCCGTTTTCTCGACAAAGTTGACAATGCGATCGCCTGCACCGGGTTTTTCTCCATCAAAGCCTACGATAAACCCAGCCATCACCCGCAATCCCGATCGCGCGATCGCTTGAACGGAATCACTTAATGAATCTCGCGTATTTTGGAACTTCTGAGTTAGTGCTAAACTCTCCTCATCGGGTGTTTCAATTCCTAAAAACACTGCCCCAAAATTGCACTGAACCATCATATCCATCAATTCTTGATCTTTTGCCAAATCTACGGAGGCTTCCGTCGCAAAAGAGAAAGGATATTGGTGTTCCACCATCCACGGTTGCAACTCTTTCAGGAATAACTTGACATTCCGCTTATTCCCGATAAAATTGTCATCCACCATAAAGATGCTGCGTCGCCAACCCAACTCATAAAGGCGTTCTAATTCTGCCAGTAATTGGGCTGGCGTTTTCGTGCGGGGTTTGCGTCCGTAAAGGACAATAATGTCGCAGAATTCGCATTGAAATGGGCATCCCCGCGAAAACTGCACAGACATTTCTGAATAAGCGTCAAAATCTAGTAAATCAAAGCGGGGAACGGGTGTGGAACTGACATCCGGCTTCTCTCCTCCCGCCCGAAAAGTTCCTGAAGTTTCGCCACGTTGCACTGCCTCCACAAACATCGGCAGGGTGATTTCCCCTTCATCCAAAATCAAATAATCTGCGCCTACTGATTCTACTTCTTGAGGTAAAGCAGTGGGATAAGGGCCGCCGACTGCGACTAACTTACCCCTTTGCTTTGCTTCTTTGATTTGATCTAGCAAATCTTCTTTTTGGACAATCATTGCCGACAGAATTACTAAATCTGCCCATGCCCATTCAGCTTCAGTTATTTGGGTAACATTTCGATCTACTAACTTAAACTCCCATTCTTGGGGCAAAATTGCAGCAACGGTCACTAAACCTAAAGGCGGCAACATTGCCTTACGATTTAGTAAAGCTAAAGTTTTTTCAAAAGACCAAAAACTTTTCGGAAATAGTGGATATAAAAGTAAAACTCGCATTAATTGACAATCCTCACGCTTAATTGGTCATTGATGAGAAGGAATGAAAAATGGGTAAAAAATTTCCAATTCCCCATTTTTCACTTGATATCACGCACTCGCACCGACACTGTTTTTCACAGAAGAAACTTTAGCTTCCTGTTTCGATTGTTGTGCTAGATACTCAGCTAACTGCACCTCAATTTGGTCTTTAACAATCTGGCGATATTCGAGAAAATGCTCGTTGTGGGCACAGACGGTGAGGTAATGATCCCAAACACCAGGGTTGTGTTTGATGATACTAAACAGATGGTGCCAGAACTTCCAGCGAGTGTGACGCTTAATGCCTTGTCTCCACGCCACAATTGCCAGAGCCCTTAACTCCATCAGACCCGGCATTTTAAAAGGAACTTTTACTTTGGGTGCGCCCAGCATCAGAAAATGGCGATAAGCCCGATCTAAAAACTTTTCAGCATCGTATAAATCCCAGAAGGCGTTGATGTATTCCCTGGTAATCTCTTCTACGGGTCGGGTCGGGATAAAATTCATCACATTGAACTGGTTGCCCGATGCGCTATCCAGCAATCGCCCCTCTTTTTCTAGGCGGAACCAGAGGGCAGTGTGGGGTAAAGCTTGTAGCATTCCGAAAATAGTCGTCGGAATCGCCGTTTGTTCGGCAAAGCGGACAATGCGATCGCCTGCGCCTGATTTTTCTCCATCAAAGCCAATGATAAAACCAGCCATCACCCGCAACCCCGCCCGCGTGATGGTTTCTACCGAGTCAGCAAGCGAAGTTCGGTTATTTTGAAACTTCTTCGTCATCTGCAAACTGGCTTCATCCGGCGTTTCAATTCCCAGGAACACCGCATTGAAATTGCACTCCACCATTAAATCCATCAGTTCTTGGTCTTGCGCCAAGTCAACTGATGCTTCAGTATTAAAGCTAAAGGGATACTGGTGTTCCGCTTGCCAGGTTTTTAACTCTTTGAGAAATAACTTGACGTTGCGCTTATTACCGATGAAGTTATCATCCACCATGAAAACGCTACGACGCCACCCTAATTGGTAGAGATACTCTAACTCCGCTAATAGCTGTTCTGGTGCCTTCGTCCGGGGTTTGCGACCATACAAAACAATAATGTCGCAAAATTCGCACTGGAAAGGACAACCCCGCGAAAACTGCACCGACATCGTATCGTAAGCATCAAACTCCAGCAAATCGAAACGAGGCACAGGCGTTGTCGTCACATCCGGTTTTTCTCCGTCGGATCGGAAAATTCCACCTTTGTCACCTCGCGCGATCGCTTCCATAAACATCGGCAGGGTGATTTCCCCTTCATCCAAAATTAGATAATCTGCACCCGCATTAGTGGCTTCATCAGGCACAGAAGTCGGATAAGGGCCACCTACCGCAACCGCTTTACCGCGCCGTTTGGCTTCTCGAATTTGAGCGAGTAAATCCTCTTTCTGGACAATCATTGCCGAGAGAATGACCAAATCCGCCCACTCCCACTCGTCTTCTGTGACGTTGCGAACGTTTCGATCGACCAGCTTGAATTCCCATTCTTGAGGCAAAATTGCGGCAACCGTCACTAAACCCAGCGGCGGCAATAAAACCTTGCGATTCACTAATTCTAGGACTTTCTCAAAAGACCAAAAAGTTTTAGGAAATAAAGGATAAAGCAGTAAAACTCGCATTGAATTGGCAACCTCGGACTAATTTTAGTGATTCGTAGCAGGGGCAAATTGTTCTATCACTTTCGACGTGCGATCGCTCATGAAGGAGTCATTAAATTGACTGAATACAATATGCCGCTAGGTTTTCGCTAATGATGAATGGATATTCCATGCTAACTAACTCAGTAGCCGAATGTAGTTAACCGTTGGTTAGGGGGGAGTGGGAACCTGATATCCACCTACTGACTCTGGACTTTCTGCCTCCCTACTCCCAGACACTACCAGTAATTTTGATTCCTGCCGGTTAACGAGCCTTTTCATTTCAGAGCGATCGCTCTCTTCCCCCGCGTCTGTTAGCAATCGCGAAAGAACTTTGTCTTATACACTGACAGGATTTTTTTCTTTTACAGATGCCGATGAAATATCTTCCATCTGTTGCAGTTTTGCTTCTTCTGCCTGAAACTCAGCTAACTGGGCGTCTATTTCGTCCCGCACAATCTGGCGGTATTCCAGAAAATGCTCATTATGAGCGCAGACTGCGATGTAATGCTCAAAAACACCAGGATTGCGCTTGAGGATGCTCAATAAGTGGTGCCAGAACTTCCAGCGAGTGGTGCGTTTGACACCCTGACGCCACATCACAATCAACAGCGCTCGCAGATCCACTAAATTTGGTAATTTAGCAGGAGCCTTGCATTTGGGCGCACCCAGCATCAAGAAACAGCGATAAGTCCGATCCAAAAACTTTTCGGCATCGTATAGTGTCCAGAAAGCCTCGACGTATTCTCTAGCAATCTCTTGCAGGGGCCTTGTAGGGACAAAATTCATCAAGGTAGTTTGATTGATGTTGCCATCTTTCCCCCGTAGGCGACCCTCCTTGTCTAATCGATGCCACAGCGCTGTATTGGGTAAGGCTTGCAGCATGGCGAAGGTAGTGGTGGGAATGGCAGTTTGTTCGGCAAAGCGGACAATGCGATCGCCTGCGCCAGCTTTCTCCCCATCAAAGCCAATAATAAACCCAGCCATTGGGCGCAATCCGGTTCGCGTAATTGCCTCCACCGCTTCACCCAGAGAACTGCGCGTATTTTGGAACTTTTTCGTTAGTGACAAACTCTCTTCATCTGGCGTTTCAATTCCCAGAAACACCGCATCAAAATAGCACTCCACCATTAAATCCATCAGTTCTTGGTCTTGCGCCAAATCAATCGAAGCTTCTGTATTAAACCGGAAGGGATACTGGTGTTCTGCTTGCCAGGTTTTTAACTCTTTGAGAAATAACTTAACGTTGCGCTTATTGCCGATGAAGTTATCATCCACCATGAAAACGCTACGACGCCACCCCAATTGGTAGAGATACTCCAACTCTGCTAATAGCTGTTCCGGTGCCTTCGTCCGGGGTTTGCGACCATACAAAACAATAATGTCGCAAAATTCGCACTGGAAGGGACAGCCCCGCGAAAACTGCACCGACATTGAATCGTAAGCATCAAACTCCAGCAAATCAAAACGAGGAACCGGGGTTGTCGTCACATCGGGTTTTTCCCCATTAGAACGGAAAATCCCCTGTTTTTCGCCCCGCTGAACTGCCTCAACAAACATCGGCAGGGTGATTTCCCCTTCATCTAAAATCAGATAATCTACACCCGCTTTTTGAGCTTCCTCCGGGACAGAAGTTGGGTAAGGGCCACCACACGCTACCAGTTTGCCGCGCCGCTTGGCTTCCTTGATTTGATCAAGTAAATCCTCTTTCTGAACAATCATTGCCGAGAGAATGACAACATCTGCCCATTCCCACTCTTGTTCTGTAACGGTGCGGATATTTCGATCGACCAGCTTGAATTCCCACTCTTGAGGCAAAATTGCCGCCACGGTGACTAAACCCAGCGGCGGCAATAAAACCTTGCGATTGACTAATTCCAGAATTTTTTCGTAAGACCAAAAAGTTTTAGGAAACAGGGGATAAACTAATAAAACTTTCATTGAATTTAAAACCTCACACCTTTTTAAATTTCAGCTATTAGCTAATACATAGCACACGAGCCTAGCTGAATCTGGCAAGCTTAGGTTAAGTCTGATAGCTTTTTTAACGCAAAGGTACGCCAAGGGTGACGTAAAGGTACGTAGAAAATCAGTAAGAGGTCTTGATATGTCTAAGAAACTCTTCTGAAGACAGCCTCTAACCTCCTTGGCGTACCTTTGCACTAACCTCTGCGTACCTTTGCGTTAAAACAACCTTTTAAATCTAATTTCTACTCGTTCTTAGCTGTCAGCTGCTTTTTTTGAACTCCGCTTATTTTCAGCACATCGCTGAATGTGGCACAGTAATTCGGCAGACCCAGGGTAGCCGGGTTGACGGGATCTTGGTAGGTAAAATGACGGTAGCGCAAGCAGAACCGATCCCAAGGTGCCATCTGAATTCGGAACAAGAGGATGAAGAAATCAGCTAGCCAGGGAGACAGGGGCACGCGAAAATAAATTTTCTTGTCTAAATAAGCACAAACTTCTTCTACGGCTTCGTTGACCGTTATGGGTGCTTGACCCAAAACCAGCTGTCGAGGTTCCGAGGGGCGAGGAGGATGTTCGATCAGGAATCGTACCACTTGGGCAATATCTCGCCCGTGCATATAGTGGAAACTGCCGTCGGCTTTAAAAAAGCGAATCAGGTCAATCAACTTTGCCACCCCTGGCAATCCTGAAGAAAGATGGGAGTAGGGTTTGTTGGCATCTCCTCCGAGAACCAAGGTCGGAAAGAGGGTAGTGATGCGGGGTGCGATCGCTAATTTCGATAAGCGCTGCAAACAGTCATACTTAGAACGGATGTAGTCTGTCCCTAGTTCTCCCGCTTCTTTCAATAATTCGTTGTCGCGTCCGAGGATGCTAGCAGTAGAAAAGTAAATGACTTGTTCGCAAACTGCGGGGTCGAGCAAGTTTAGCAACCGGATGGTTTTAATCACATTCACGTCAAATACCGCTTGGGAGCCGCCCCAAGCGGTTGCAGCTAAGATCGCGACATCGATTGTCTTGAGTAGATTTCCCACTCGTTCAATGTCTCGCAAATCAGCTTTTACAACGGTGATTCCCGGTCGAGATTGGTAGTCAATTTGCAGTTTGTCTGGATTTCTGACTAACAGATACAGCTCGTGTTCGGTTTCTTGAATCAGGCTTTCGCTAATGTAGTGACCAATGCAGCCACTCGCACCAGTTACCAAAATCCGCTTGGGGTTCATAAGGGTTGGTCATTCGTCCTTAGTCAAGAATGATTCGTCTTTAGTTCAATGACTAATGACTAATGATTTTTGACTGATTTGGCAGTTTCAAAGAAGAAAGCTACGTTTTCTTCGGGGGTACTGGGTAAAACACCATGACCGAGATTCATGATATGACCTTTGTTTCCGGCTTTGCGGATCGTGTCATAAATGCGATCGCGGATGAACTCTTTTGAGCCAAATAAGGCACAGGGGTCCATATTTCCCTGTACACCGATGTTTGAGCCAAGTCTTGTCCTTGCCTCTGCCATGTCTACCGTCCAATCTACGCTGACGATATCCGCGCCGGATTGTGCCATCCTCTCCAGAATGCCTGCACTACCATTGATGTAGAGAATCAGGGGAGTATCCGGATGCGTCTGTTTTACCTGGTTGAAAACTCGCTGCTGATACGGTAGAGCAAATGTCTCGTAATCTTGCGGACTCAGTTGTCCTGCCCAAGAATCGAACATTTGAATGACTTGGGCACCGCTATCAATTTGGTAGCGGACGTAAGTTGCGATCGCATCTGCCAATTTACCCAAAAATTGATGCAGCATCGTTGGCTCTGAAAAAGCCATACTTTTAATAATTGCGTAGTCTTTCGAGCTTTTGCCCTCAATCGCATACGCTGCCAGCGTCCAAGGGGCACCCACAAAACCCAAGACAGTTGCTTTGTTGCCGACTTCTTGGCGTAATGTTTGCAAAATTTCCCCGATAAAAGGCAGCGATTCCCCAGGTTCTAGAGGATGCAGTTTATCAATTTGCTCTTGGCTGCGGATGGGCGGATCGATGACTGGTCCTCGGCTTTCGATGATATCAAAGGGAATGCCAAGTCCCGGCAACGGAGTTAAAATATCAGAAAATAAAATTACCCCATCTGGCTCAAAGGCGCGAAACGGCTGTAAGGAGATTTCGATTGCCAGTTCTACTTTTTCCGAGCGATCGCGAAACGCAGGATACTTATCTCTTAAATCTCGATAAGCTTTCATATATCTACCCGCTTGCCGCATCATCCACACTGGCGGACGGTCTAAAACTTCACCACGGGCTGCCCTCAGCAGATACGGAACTTGGGTTGCAACGGTCATTTACACTTCACCTAAAGACTTATTTAAAGGCATTTGTTTAGCTTATCATTGTCGGATTCCCCAAGTTTAGTTTTGCGATCGCTTCTCTTGAGTTTGCCCGCCATGAGAGAGGCAATCCACGCTAAACCCTTCTAGATAGGGTATCAACTCCTAGAGACATGGAATGTGCATTTCCCTAGTAGTAGTCAGCGAGCCTGAGTGACTCTCCGACACGCGAAAAACCCGGCTTCTTGAATCAACCGGGTTTTTCTGTTGCGTGCTTTTTTAACTACCTATTGACGTTATTTGACAATGCAGATGCCACTAATTTCAACGGTGCATCGCGTCGGTTTCTTAGCCGTATCTAAGTTGCGGGTGGTGGGGTTATAGGTGTATTCCCCCGCCTTGAAAACGCGGTTGGGATTGGCGCAGTAAGTGTAGGTTTGACCCGCTTCGGTAAAGTTCACGACCACCAAAGAATTCTTTGCCGGAGGACAACTATCCAAAACCGTCAAGCCATACTCATTTCGCAGCAGTTGGCTTCTTTGATCGTTAGCTGTAGGTTGAGTCGGATTTTGGGAAGTCGTTGTTTTCGGCTTTAAGTCACCACTGCTAATGTCAAAGGTGTACGCTCCTGCTTTGACAAGGCGGTTAGGATTGGCGCAGTAATTGTACGTTTGACCGTATTCGGTAAACGTGACAACAACCAAAGAAGTTTTTACTTCCGGACAGGTATCCAGAACCCTCAACCCATACTCATTGAGCAGAGCTTGTTTCCGGGGGTCATTTTGAGCTGGGGTTTGAGCCGGTGGATTTTGGGTAACAGCACCCCCTGGCTTGATATCATTGCTGCTAACGTCGTAACGATATTCGCCTGCCTTGATATTGCGGTTAGGATTAGCGCAGTAGGTATAGTTTTGACCGTATTCGGGGAAGGTGACAACAACAACATTACTCCTTACCGCCGGACAATTTTCTAGGACTCTCAATCCATATTCATCTTCTAGAAATTTTTGTCGCGCATCTTTTTGACCCGCGGGAGTTTGAGCCGGTGGATTTTGGGAAGTTGTTGTCTGGCTAATCCCAGAAATTGAAAGCGTGTATCTCCCCCTAGTGTTGTTCTTACCCAACACGCGAAGTTTATATTCTCCAGTCGTTGGCACTCGATACCTCACCAAACCCGATCGGTCATCGTAGGCAACCTGCGCCCCACTCTGTGAGGAAACTAGAACTAGAATAGGCAAAAGAGTACTACCGTCTTCTACATCAACAGCGGCAACGATTGCATCACCTTGCTTAGCATTAATCAGGAATTCCTCACCATAGGCTTTCTGGACAGGAGTACCCCTTAGAGATTGGTTTTTAAAGGTAAAGGTGGGAGAGTTAGTACGGATGAACCCGTTAACGTTTTCACCATTTTTTAGTGCGGTTGCTGCTCCAGCGATATCGGAGATCCCCGTAAACATCATCCCGGCGATCGCGACACTTGCCGCAACCCTATTAATAAACTTACGACCCATCATGGTAGACCCGTTTTCCTATAAACAAGAACTGCTTCCTTCTGTTTGGACAGATGATATCCATCCATAGTTCCCAGAGTCCAGGCACCTCAAACTTGTAAAGCCGGTTTGAAATGCCTGCTCAACTGATGCAATCTAGAAGCACCTAAGTATTATTGCTCGGTAGAGGAAAAACTCAAACTGCCGCGATCTGCATCTAACTGAGCGGGGATTCCCAAGGGTAAAGCTGCATTAGGGCCATCGTGACCAAAGGGGAGATCGGAGACAATGGGAATGCCAAGATTTCCCAAGCGATCGCGCAATACTTCTTCCACCGTCAAGCTAGAAATGTTCGGCGGAGCTTCGCAGCGGCTAAAGCGCCCCAAGGCAATCCCTTTGACTTTCCGAAAAGCCCCTGTCATCCGCCACTGCGTTAACATTCGGTCAATGCGGTAGGGAGCCTCAGTCACATCTTCCAAGGCGAGAATCACGCCCGCTAGCTGGGGCTGTACGGGCGTGTTCAGAAAATGCGTGGCTACAGTCAGATTACCCGGTATTAAGATGCCGCTGACCTTACCGCCGCCCCAGCCGACTCCTTTTAAGGGTTCTAGGGGGCGACCTTCTACGCAATCGAACAGCCGCTGAATCGACCACTCTGGCTCTGCCGCAAGGGTAGTTAGCAACGGGCCATGAACCCCTGCAATGCCAACTTTACCGAGGCTCCACAGCAAGCCAGTGGCATCAGAAAAGCCGATTAGCCATTTGGGAGTCCGGTGTAAAAAATCTACTATTTTTTGTTCCGCACCCTGCCAAGACCAATCTTCTAGTAAGCGGGCGCTACCATAACCGCCTCTGGCACAGAGAATGCCTTTACATTCAGGGTTTTTCCAAGCGTCTGCGAGGTGTTGGCGGCGGCTGTCATCGCGACCAGCAAGGTAGCCCCACCGTTCCTCTACGCCGCTGCTAATTTCGACTCGGTAGCCGCGCGATCGCCATATTTCCACACCTTTGTGGAACGCTTCCTGTTCTCGCAAGGCACCGCTGGGAGCAATGACTCGCAGCAAGTCGCCAGTTTGTAGAGGCGGGGGTAGTTGGTACGCGGAAAAATCCAAAATTCTTCTGGTTTAAGTTTTAATTTTGCAAGATATCCCGAAACCATTCTTCCATGCGATCGCCCAGTGCTTCCAGGGAATATTCCGCTTCGGCTTGTTGGCGGCAAGTATAGCGGTCAAGTTGATCGATGCGTCCGATGGCCTCGACCAACCCCGCCACGCTATCCGGCTCCACCAAAAAGCCCGTCTTCCCATCCTGAATAATTTCAGTCGGGCCACCTCTGGAATAAGAAATCACCGGCACTCCACACGCAAGCGCCTCAATCACCACATTGCCAAACGCTTCCACCCAGCGAGGTGTCATCAACAACGCCCGACAGTTGCCTAAATGCTGTTGCAGTTCGGATGTGGAGAAAAATCCTGCATATTCTACAGGAGCATCGGGATAATCTTGACAAATCTGCTTCCAATATGCATCGTCTTGCATTTTGCCAAGAATTTTTAGGGGAATGCCGGTAATTTTGGCAGCGGCAACGGCATCCTCTAGACCTTTTTCTGGAGCAATCCGACCCACCCAAGCCAAGGCGGAGGAAGGTTCTGAGCAAAATTGATAAAGCGATAAATCTAGACCACTTCCGAGAATCCGATAGTGCGACGGACTGGGAAACGTTTCTGCCTGTGTCAATGTGTAGACGCCAACCGTACCGGGAAACTGACCGGCAATCTGTTCCACGATGCGATCCATCGCGGTCGAGAGAGAACCCATACTCACGAAATGGGCGATCGCTCGATTAAAAAATGGCGTTAGATAGAACGGTAGCCAATCATAGGCAATGTTGAAAATCAGATCGTACTCAGCTTGGACTTGCCGCGCATAATCCCACATATTGCCCAACACAGAATTCTCCGGGATGACAATCGGGGCACTCCGTCCTTGGGTCTGAGCAGTTGTCTGGAGTTCTCCAGCAATTTCGACAATTGGAATATCTCCCAGCACAGAGCCTTGGGGAGCCACAATTTTTAGGGTATGTCCCCGCCGGAGCAGCTCTTGGGCAACGTTGAGCAGGGTTAGTTCTACGCCACCCCCCAACCCCGTACCGAGAGCGCCCACCGAGGTTGAGAGCAACAACAGGTTCAATGGACGATGCAAGATGGACAACTTTTGGACTCTAAACGATAAACAATAAATTTAAACTCTTGTCAAGACGCCAATTTAGCGGTTTTCTGATTCCTCTGGCGGATGATTAGAAGAATTTTGGGAATTTGGCAAAGCTGGCAAATTATTATCCGTGCCAGGATTCAAGCGAAGCCGATTTAACTGCCCCATCGCCCACCGCGCTGTTTCCTGAACCTCAGAATCCCGATCTTCAGCAGCGTGACGCAATAAATTGCTGACTTGACCGATCGTGTCATAAATTCTCGTCAAATCCCGAATTGCATTTTTGCGAACATCAGGGTTTTCATCTTGCAACGAGATCGCGAGTGCCCGGTTCATCGGTTTGAGGGTGCGGGTGCCAATTTGCGACAGCGCCTCTAAGATTAAGCCGCGCTGCTGAGAATCTGAGTCGATCATCAAATCCACCAAGGGCTGAATTGCTCTGGAGTCGCCGCATTGTGCCAGTTCCCAGATCGCCTTGCGTCGTTTTGTCGGATCGGCTCCCTGTAAATCTTTAATTAATTCATTAACAATATCAATTTTGGGGAGGCGAGTGGTTTCTCCTATCGCTTTTGCCTCGTTGCTTCGCAGCCGTGCTAACGGCTTCGTTTCGCTAACTGCTTCTGTTGGCTTTTGTGCGGTTGTTCTCCTGTCTAAATTGCTTTTTTCTAAATTGCTTGTTTCTGAAAGGGTCAAAGCAGACGCATGATAGCCGTTATTACCATTGTCATTTTCTATCGGGTGAGAATGGATATCTGCGGGATGATTGGCATCTTTAGGGTCTTCGTAGCGGCTTTCATCTGATTCGTCAGCTCCAGACTCCGGCTCTTCCTCTCTATTGAGGTTGCCTAACCATTTCAGCAAGAAGTAAACTCCTAACCCGACCCCAGCAGATGCTGCCGCTAAACCTAATAACCACCAGAGGCGATTCCCTCCAGAACTCGGTTTAGCCGCCTTGGGTTTTGGGGTGGGAGCCGGTGAAGATTTTGCGGCTTCCGCTGCCTGAAGGCGCTCTTGAGTCGTGGAACCAGCAACTCCGTCAGGCGTTAACCTGACAGATGTTTGAAATTTAGAAATAGCAACTGCTGTCGTTCGCCCATAAACGCCATCTACTGGCCCGTTGTAGTGTCCCAAACGCTTTAGTGACTTTTGCAGTTCTGCGACTTCAAAGCCTTGAGAGCCTACTTGGAGGATAGGCAAATCGTTTTTAGGGTTTGGGGAACTCGCCTGAGCCAGTTCTAGGGAGACGGGTAAACTGGGGGGGGAAGTGGCGATCGCTGACGGCAATCCTGTGGAATTCTCACCCGAACTGGGGATAAAGCCCAGACAGATAATCCAGGTAACTAGAAGCCATGTGGAGCGGTAGAACATAGTTTTGGGAAACCTGTCTAAGTGAATACAACCAGACAAGATCCTTTGCTGATAATTTTCTGCTTAGCTTCTAGTACCAGCATGAAGTTATTCGTTCTAAATAGTTAGCGAGCAATTCATCCCTATGTTTTGGGCGAGCGGCTCTGGGAGCAAGTGTGAATATTGGGCTGATCATAACAGAAAGTTTCAACTCGCTCTCAAATCTTAGCGGCTAACTTGTCTGTCATCCTATTCATTTCTACCGATTTTGCCAAATCTCGGTTTCGGATTCTTTCGCTTGTATTGGCAGTGATTGATAGGGTAATGGCTCGGATGGCTCTAAGAGAGAAATTTGCTCGGTTTTGCTTTCTTCTTGTGTCACCCTGGTTTCAACAGATGTAGAGGGTTGCCCGAAGCGCAGGCTTTGCAAACGCACTTGTTCGGCTATCTTCTCGCGCTGATTAATTAGATAGATACTGGCAAGGGTTAGACTCACTCCCAGCCATTGAAGAGGGCTGAGAACTTCAGCCAAAAGTAGATTGCCAAAAAAGAGGGCAAACACGGGTGTCAAAAAGGTGAGGGAACTAAGACTGGTGAGATTGCCGCTAGAGGCAAAGTAGAAGAATAAACCATAGGCGATCGCGCTCCCAAATACGGCTGCGTAGCTCAATGCTATCCAGCCAGACGTATTTAGATGCACCCACTGGTCAGATTCCCACACTTGGGAGAGTGCAAACAAAGGCAATCCGCCCAAAATCATGTGCCAGCCAGTCGCCACCACCGGATCGGCATACTGGCAAACGAAACGAATCAGCACTGTTCCGACAGCCATCGACAGCGCCGCCAGCAGCATCAGCCATTCCCCGCTCTCAAACAAGTGCGTGAAGCTAAACGAGCCAGCGATCGCGTTGCCGTGGAAAAGATTGATAATCCAATCATCCGGCAAGCCAATCAAACTAATCCCCAGCACTCCCAATGCCAACCCCAGCCAGCCCCACAGCCCGATGGTTTCTCCAAACAACCAACAGGACAGCAAAGCCACTGCCAGGGGTTGAGAGTCAATCATCACCGAACCTAACCCGGCACCCGTTCGCACTAATCCAAAGGCTAAAAAGCCTTGAAACAAAGCGCCATCAACCAAAGCAAACAAACTAATCCACAGCCACGCCCGAACGCCTTTCGGTTGAGGTTTCCCCATCAAAAAGGCAGCAACTAATACCAATACCCCGGCAGGCACCAACCGGACACCAGCCATAAACAGGGGCGTCGTGTTTGGGATAACACCCTTCATTGCCACCATCGCCGTTCCCCACAAGAAAAAGGGGGCAATCAGCAGCAAGGGTGCCAACGGAATTTTGGATTCTGTGAGTTTTAGCTGCATAAAAGTTCTTTGTGGGCGTACATAACAGAGCCAAATCAGCACTCTTGAAGCAGGTCATCACGAGCTGCCCTTCCAGAAGTCGCAACTGAATTTATTAAAAATTTTTCCAGTTTCTTGCTCTTTTTCTGGCTGGTTGCGCGTTTATTTACTTAATTGTACTTAATATGTAGTTCTGTTAAGGCGCTTTAGCAAATTGTTGGGATGCCGACAAAAGGGGAAGTTTTTACCTGTAAGTACCCGTTAAATTCGGGGAGCTAGGGAAAACCTTTTTTCTGATAAGCTTTCAGGCTTCACCCGCAAGCCAACGAAACCGATGCAGATCGTGCAAACTAGAGAAAGAGCCAGCATTACTAGGGAAACATTTACTGTTTTGCAGGATTTGCTTCCTTCTCTAATTCGCTCATTCATTCACGATTCATCGCTTGCCTGCTCATGATCTGGCCTTTTCAGCCTAAGTTTCGTAAACAAATTGCTCGGATTGAAGTGACTGGTGCGATTGGCAGTACTACCCGAAAACAAGTTCTAGAAAGCCTGAAAACGGTTGAAGAACGAAAGTTTCCAGCATTACTGCTACGCATTGATAGTCCTGGTGGTACGGTCGGGGATTCGCAAGAAATCTATGAAGCCCTGACTCGCCTGCAAAAAAAGGTGAAAATTGTTGCCAGCTTTGGCAATATCTCCGCATCTGGAGGAGTCTATATCGGGATGGGAGCCGAACACATTGTTTCCAACCCAGGCACAATTACCGGCAGTATCGGTGTAATTCTCCGGGGAAACAACCTGGAGCGCTTGCTAGAAAAGATTGGCGTTTCTTTCAAGGTGATCAAATCGGGTCCTTATAAAGATATTCTGGCTTTTGACCGGGAACTCACCGAGCCGGAAAAGAATATTCTCCAAGACCTGATTGACGTCAGTTATCAGCAATTTGTGCAAACGGTTGCTGAGGCTCGGAAGCTGACAACCGAAACCGTTAAAAGTTTTGCCGATGGTCGCATTTTCACAGGTCAACAAGCGTTAGAACTGGGAATTGTTGACCGGCTTGGCACTGAGGAAGATGCCCGCCGTTGGGCTGCGGAACTGGTCGGTCTCGATCCCGAAAAAACGAAGTGTTACACCCTGGAAGAACGCAAACCTTTCTGGAATCGTGTGGTATCGAGCAGAGTTCAAGGGGCATCTAGTCTATCAGCTGGGATAGACTGGTTAGAATTTGAACTTTCTACCAGTGGTCAGCCGTTGTGGCTTTACCGACCCTAGTATGAAGTTTAGATTTTAGATTATAGATGATTTAGATGATTCTGAAATCCAAAATCTAAAATTCAAAATCTCAATTATAAAATGGAGGATGCTTGCGTGGAGTGGCGAGTTCGAGCGATTCGCGGGGCAACAACTGCCTCACAAAACACGGCTGAGGCAATTCGAGAAGTGGTAGCGGAACTACTCGATGAATTAGAAGTACACAATCAACTACATCCCGATCTAATTATTAGTGCCACGTTCTCGGTAACGCGGGATCTGGATGCGATCTTTCCCGCTGCGATCGCTCGCTCTCGTCCCCACTGGGACAATGTTCCTCTGCTAGATGTCCAGCAAATGCACGTGGAGGGAGGGCTGGAGCGTTGCATCCGCTTCTTAATTCACGTCAATTTGCCAGCTTCCCATCCACCGATTTACCATCCTTATCTGCGGGGAGCTAAAAGCCTAAGACCGGATTGGAGTTTGTCTCAGGTTAGCTTATCCTCGCAGTCAACGATTCAGTCGTTTCATCGCTGAGGTTTTTTGTCATTAGTGATTCGTCCCTCGTCATTGACGAATCACTAATGACATTTATTAGCTATTTTCTAGGTTTTTAGGTGATTTGTTGTGAAAATGGATGCCTAAAAAAACGTCATATAAAAAGCTCCAGAAATTTTTTCCTTGCCAGATTCCCAGAGTTTGATAACAGCCTTTTTCATCTAAGAGGGGCTTGGTGGCGTAATAAGCATTCTGGTAGTGATACCAGGGGATGGAAGGCCACAAATGATGAATGAGGTGGTAATTTTGCCCCATGATCAGCAAATTGAGGATGGGGTTGGGGTAAACTCTGGCATTTTTCCAGCGATCGCGTTCTTGATGAGGGCGATGCGGCAAATAATCAAAAAACAATCCCAGCGCCAATCCTACCAGGGCAGAAGGGATAAACCAAAAATTGAGAATGTAGCCTAAGAAGTGGTACTGAATTGAAATATAGAAAATCGTCCCGACAAACAAGCGGCTTAAGAACCATTCTAAAAGTTCATATTTTCGCCACAGCTGCCGTTTAAAGAAAAATACTTCGTGGTATAAAAACCGCACCGGAATTAACCACAGGGGTCCGCCAGTAGAAACGTAATGATCTGGATCGTTTTCCGGGTCATTGACATGGGCATGATGCTGCAAATGAACCCTAGTAAATACTGGGAAGGCAAAGACTAACATCAGCGCACTGCCATGTCCCAGGATGGCATTGATGACTCGGTTACGATGGGCAGAATTATGACAAGCATCATGAATCACCGTTCCACAAATGTGCAAGGCGATCGTGTTTGTGATAAAGCAACACCAGTGAGGCCACTCCCAGAGCCAGTAACCAAAGTTTGATAGCACAACCATCGCTACGGCGGCTAGAAACATGAGTAGCGTTGGGCTTAGGGACGCAGGCGGTTCCAGGAAATGTCTGGGAACTGTCAGCGGCTTTTGTGCCTCCAACAACATTGTTTTCTCCTTTTGAATGATTTAAGGGTTCTGCGGGAACTTTGCTTCGGTTTTCCCGTCACTATGGCATCTAGGGGGGTATGTTGTGCAACATTGGATACACGATAAACAGTACCCACTGATTGACAATTTTCAAAAAACACGCTCTATTTTCCTGACTTCTTACCCTTATTCCTACCACGGAAGCGGGGGATTCTAGTCGTGCTTTCGTAGTATACGCTACGAAGACCGATTTATAAAGATTTATGAAATTAGCTCATTTAATTCAAATGATGCTAACGATAGCCAAAAAATATACAGGAGGATTGTTGATATGTCACCATATCTGTCTAGGTTCGCGTCTGAGACAAAGTCCTTAGTTGTCAAAAGTGTGGCTTTATCTGCTGGTGTAGCAATGCTACTGAATAGCGGTATTGCCTTTGCCGGTTCTGTTCAGCAAGCGCAACTGCCGGGTGTAGAAGATGAGAATACTCAGACCTCGGACGGGGATGTTGTGGTAGACACCGATGGGAGTCCAGATAGCACCACTAGCTCAGGAACGGAATCAGAGAATAGTACAACTGCTAACAAGCCACGGTTTACCTGCCAGCTAACGAACAGTCAGTATATGGTGATGTATCACCCGAAAAGTCAACCCGCTCAAGCTTATGCTTGGGCAACTCCCAGTCCTTTAGGCGGTGGTTGGACTGCGGAGAGACGCTGTAACGAAATTAGTCGCAGATTAGAATCTTATCGACCCGATGGTCTTCAGGAAATGCGGGCATCGGTGGAAAATAACTACAACGTTGTTTGCATCACGACTCAGAAAAATCCAGACTGTCGGATTGTCCTGACTGTACCTCCCGGTGAAAATCCGCAGTTAATCCGCGATCGCGTTTTCCAAAATATCAGCACTGCTGACAGCGGACAGGTGACAGAGGGCGTCAATACCTTTGTTGGGGGTCGGGATGCTCAGATGCTCAACGATCTCTTAAACTTGGGCTTATCTTCCCTTGGCGGGACCACGAATCGCTCCAGCCGTAAGTCACAAAGCGTTAACCTGCGACCTTTCTTAGATCGAGCTGATGGTGGCACCGGCACCCAGTTGAAAGGCGGAGTGCCTATGCGCTCGAATCGAGCCAATCCTCGACTGAATCCAGGCAACTTCCGTTAAAAATTGTTGATAGGCGAGCGGGGACTCAAACCCGCGATCGCATAATCAGCACAATCAATAGAATAGAGAAGATACAAAATTGTTTGGCTTCCCAATATTGCGCCGTCTGGAAGCCAGACAATTTTATTTATTTATAGATGGCGATCGCTCTTATGGGCTAAAACAAATAAAAGCATTCCTAACACGTTGAATCTGTCAATGTTACTTTAGGGATATTGACACCAGGGTAAGTGCATAACTATGTCAGCCGTTAGAAATATAAGGCTGTTACTGGTAGTGTTTTCACTAACAGCGATCGCTAACTCGCTTCAACCAGTACAAGCACAGCCGATTACCCCAGCGGCTGACGGCACCGGCACAATTGTTACTCCAGAGGGGAACCGTTTTAACATTAGCGGCGGCACGCTTTCAAAGGATAAAGCAAATCTTTTTCATAGCTTTGAGCAGCTAGAGTTAAATTCTGGGGAAATTGCAAACTTTCTTTCTAACCCTAATATTCAAAATATCTTAGGGCGCGTTACAGGTGGGAATGCTTCTTATATCAATGGATTAATCCAAGTCACAGGGGGAAACTCCAACCTGTTCTTGATGAATCCATCAGGCATTATTTTTGGTTCTCATGCCAGCCTAAACGTTCCTGCTTCATTTACCGCCACCACTGCCACAGGTATTGGTTTTGGCAGCAATTGGTTTAATGCAATGGGGGCGAATGACTACGCTACATTGGTCGGAACGCCCAACCAGTTTATTTTTAACACTCCTCAACCTGGAAGCATTATCAATGCGGGGAATTTGGCAGTATCGGAGAATTTAACCCTGTTAGGTGGCACGGCAGTTACTACGGGGCAGATGAGGGCGACTGGGGGGCAAATTGCTGTAGTCGGTGTACCGGGTGAGAAATTAGTGCGGCTGAGTCTACCTGGCAGTCCGCTAAGTTTAGAAGTTCAACCGCTACCTACCTCAAATACAGCCACGCTACCCTTTACTCCTTTATCCCTCCCTTCGCTGCTAACAGGCGGAAATCTCGCGAATGCCACGGGATTAACTGTCAATAGCGATGGCACGGTACGATTGACCGCTTCTGGTGCTGAGGTTGGCACACAACCGGGTACTGCCATTGCTTCTGGTACCTTGAATGTATCGGGTCAAACCGGCGGCATCGTCTATGTCTTGGGCAACCAAGCGAGTGTCATTAGTGCCAATATCAACGCTGCTGGCACCAATGGCGGCGGTGCGGTACTGATTGGCGGTGATTATCAAGGTCAAGGCAAAGTTCCAAATGCCTTACAAACATTGGTTAGCAGCGACTCAGTGATTTCTGCCGACGCACTGCAATATGGCAATGGTGGAAAAGTTATTGTTTTTGCAGATGATACAGCCAGCATTTACGGGACACTGACGGCACGGGGAGGCGTTTTTTCTGGAAATGGTGGGTTGATTGAAACTTCTAGCAAACAGTTTCTGAATCTCACCAGTACGCCAGATGCAAGTGCGCCTCAGGGACTCGGTGGTACTTGGCTGATTGACCCGACCGATATCACGATTGTGAATAGTGGCGGTGGTGCGATTGGCACGAATACGGTGGATGTTGCCAATATTAATGCTGCCTTGAATACTGGCACTAGCGTCATCCTCGACACGGCAACTGCTGCTGGTTCTCCAGGTGCCGGGAATATTACTCAAAATAGCAATGCTTTTATTAGCAAGACATCTGGGGGAGATGCCGCGCTTACTCTACAAGCTAACAACAACATTATTCTGAATGGAGCGATCGCTTCCAGTAGCGGCAAGTTGAATGTCAATCTTTTTGCTGATAATGACACCAACGGAAGCGGCGCGATCGCCCTCACCAATGCCACGATTAGTACAAACGGCGGCAATCTTACAGGAGTTGGTCGAGGAAATGCCACCTACACGAATCGCATTCTGCTCAACAACAGCATTATTAATGTCCAAGGCGGCAATATTAACCTGACGGGCACAGGATTTCTTAGTGGTGCTGGTACTACCAGCAACGGAATTTCGCTTCAAAACAACAGTGCAGTGCAATCAACCGGAACCGGAACGATTACCCTAACTGGTTCGGCGGGAGGTGGGACAAATGCAAATGACGGCGTAGAAATCATCCAAAACTCTAAAGTGAGTTCGGTGAATGGAAATATTAATATTCAGGGTACTGGTAACGGAACTGGTGCTGCCAATCATGGAATTCAGGTATCTACAGGTAGCAATGTAGCATCCACTGGGACGGGGAACGTTACCCTAATCGGTACCAGTAACGGAACGGGTTTCAACAATGACGGTATTTCGATTGGCACTACTGGCACCATTGTCCAATCCAACAGCGGGAATCTTACCCTAAATGGCACCAGCGGTACTGGGGTGGGGAGTCAGGATGGAATCGCTGTTTATGCAGGCGGCAGAGTGCGATCGCAAGCTGGAAATATTAATCTGTCTGGCACTGTCAAGGGAACGGGCAGCGACAGCTACGAGATTATTATTGTCTCTGAAAGCGTCGTGGAATCTGTTGGGACAGGGGCGATTACCCTCAATGGCACTGGTGCGATTGATGCAGCAGGCATTCTCTTACAAGACAGCAGCATTAATCCGACTGGAATTGGGGGTAGCGGTAATATCACTCTTACCGCTAATGAAATTAATTTTATTGACTCCACGAATCCTGGCACCCCGCAAATTAAGGGCAGCGGTACGCTTCAATTGCAGCCTCTGACTTCCAGTTTGGGTATTACCATTGGCGGGACAGTCAACGACAACCGCTTAAATCTCAACACCAGCGAACTCAATTTTTTAGAAAATGGGTTTTCTCAAATCATCATCGGACGGGCAGATAGCAGCGGTGCAATCACTTTGGCTGGCAACACCACCTTCTTCGATCCAGTCACCGTGCGATCGCCCGTAGGTTCTGGTTCTATAACCACGACAGGTTATACTCTCGCCGGAGATGATAACGCGACGCTTACCCTGTTAGCCAACCAAAATATCGCAACTGGCAATATTATCAATTCCGGTCGTCAGATTACGCTAACCAGCTTCCTCGGCAGTATCAATACCAGTGCAGGCAAGCTTGATACTAGCGCTTATAGCAATAACGGCGGCGCGATCGCCTTGAATGCTTTCGGCAATATTACCACTGGTGACTTGAAATCTTGGTCGGTTGAAGGCGATGGCGGGGATATTTTCCTCTCTAGTAAGGCAGGAAGCATTAACACTGGCATCTTAGACGCAACCACTTTTGACGGCAATGGCGGTGCGATCGCGCTGACGGCTTTTGGAGAAATTACAACAAAAACCTTGCAATCTTGGTCAGATTATGGTTTTTCTGGAGAGATTGCCCTGTTTGCCAATGGAAACATTACCACGGGCAGTCTAGATTCTCGCTCCTATGATTCTGGGATTGGGGGTGACATCACCGTTATTAGCAGTGGGGGAAGCATCACAAGTGGAGACTTATTCTCCCACTCCCAGACTAATGATGCGGGTTCGATTAACTTATTTGCCCCTCAGGGCAACATTACCACTGGTATCCTCAACACAGGCTCTTATGGTCTGAGTGCAGGCATTACGGGAAACATCACCCTTACCGCTGGTAGCAACATTAACACCAGCTACATTCATGCTTTTTCAAATGGGTATGGCAATGGGGGAAAAATTTCTCTGACAAGCTATACAGGAACGATCGACACCCAACAAGTACGATCAAATTCAAAGGGTGGTGATGGGGGCGCGATCGCATTTGATGCAAAAGGCAACATTACTACCGCTGACTTGAACGCTTTCTCAAACAGTGGGGATGCTGGTGATATTTATCTTTACAGTGACCAGGGAACTATCCAAACTGGGGCATTAGATGCAACTTCCTTGGAAGGTTTTGGGGGCGCGATCGCGTTTGATGCAAAAGGCAACATTACCACCAGTAAGGTGGAATCTTGGTCAGTGAAGGGTGATGGCGGTGATATCTCTATCTACAGTGCCCAGGGAGCCATTAATACCGGGTTGTTAGATACAACCTCCTCTGAAGGCTACGGGGGATTTGTCACCCTAGAAGCTAATGGCAATATTACGACAGGTAACGTGGAATCTTCGTCAGTTGATAACGATGGAGGAGCGATCGCTGTTTCTACCAGCGGTGACATCACGACTGGCACTTTAGATTCTGGCACTTATGGTTTCGGCACGGGGGGTGGCATCACCCTCACGAGTAATACTGGAAAAATTTCACTTTTAGAGGTGTATTCTGACTCTCAGTATGGCGATGCAGGGGCGCTCAACTTTTCTGCCAAGGGCGACATTACCACCAGCAATTTGAATGCAAGATCTTATAGTGGTTTTGGCAAAGGCGGCGACATCACGCTGATATCAGGAACGGGAGGCATCAGCACTGGATCGGTCATTAACGCCTCGACAACCTTTACGGGGGGTGCCATAACCTTTTCTGCCACCGGGGACATCACCACCGGCAATCTAGAATCTTACTCGCAGAGTGGGAATGGGGGAGCGATCGCGCTCAACAGCACTACGGGATCGATCGATACCGAAAAGTTGTCTTCTTACTCGCAGACTGGGAATGGGGGAGCGATCGCCTTAACTGCTAACAACGGCAACATTACTACCCGTACCATCAATGCCCAAAGTCTGGGAAGTGGCACTGGCGGAACTGTTAATATCACTGCTGGTAAATTCTTTCGGGCTACAGGCACGTTTACAGACCGCAATAGCCTAAATTCCAGTATTTCGACCGCTGGTGGAACCAACGGCGGTGACATCACCATCCGTCACAGTGGCAGCACGACCACTCCCTTCGTCGTTGGGAATGCCACCATCAACGGGACAGCTGGATCGATAACCAGTGGGGCAACTAATACGATTGCCACAATCTTTTCAGTACCCGTACCGCCGGACACTTACATCCAGGGCAACATTAAAATCATCACCTTCAGCCCTACTCCCGATTTTATCCCTGCTCAAACCCCCTCACTGCCCGTCGAAATCCCACAGCAAGAAGCATCACAACCGCAGGAGACTACTTCGCTTTCCCCTCCGGCCAATACCAGTCAGTCCTTGGTTGAAGTTGATTCTGCGTTGGCTCAAATTGACGAACCCTTCACCCAGGAATATGAACAATATCTAGGCGTAAGCGATACCCCCACAAGGAGCCTTTCCGATGCCCGTAGTACCCTGCAAAGCATTGAAGCATCTAGCGGTATCAAAGCGGCACTCATTTACGCTGTTTTTACTCCCACAACTGCGGTAGCAAATGAGGCAAAAAGCCCATCTTCCTCAATTGATCATTCCATTAATCCTGACAGCCTAGAACCGCAAAAAACGGAAAATTATCAAGATCAGCTGGAACTCGTACTAGTGACGGCAGATAGACAACCGATTCGGAAAAGAGTCACAGGCGCAACCCGCCAAAAAGTTCTCAAACTTGCTAACCAATTCCAGACGCAAGTGACCAACCTTAAAAGCGCTCGTGGCTACCTAGCATCCTCTCAGCAGATGTATCAATGGCTGCTAGCACCGCTAGAGAAAGATCTGCAAAGACTCGATATTCAAAATCTTGTCTTCCTCATGGACGAGGGTCTACGCACGATCCCCATCGCTGCCCTCCACGATGGTAAAGGGTTTATCCTTGAGCGCTACAGCGTTGGTTTGATGCCCAGCCTTAGCCTCACCGATACTTACTACCAGAGTTTGAAAAATGCTCAAGTTTTGGCAATGGGCATCTCAAAATTTACGGATAAAAATCCTTTACCAGCAGTACCAAGGGAATTATCAGCAATCGTCCCCTATCTGTGGAAAGGCAAGTCCTTTCTCAATGAGGATTTTACGCTAAAGAATCTGAAGGCGCAGCGTCAACAACAGCCGTTTGAGATTGTACACCTAGCAACTCACGGAGAGTTTAATTCAGGTTCTCCTAGCAACTCCTACATTCAGTTATGGGACACCAAGTTGCGACTCGATCAGTGGCGGGAACTGGGTTGGGACAACCCACCAGTAGAGCTATTAGTGCTGAGTGCCTGTCGCACAGCAGTGGGGAACGAGCAGGCAGAGTTGGGGTTTGCGGGATTAGCGGTGCAAGCAGGGGTGAAATCGGCGTTGGCAAGTTTGTGGTACGTCAGCGATGAGGGAACTCTAGGACTAATGGCAGAATTCTACGAGGAACTAAAAACAGCTCCGATTAAGGCAGAGGCGCTACGTCAAGCTCAGTTGGCGATGCTCAAGGGGCAGGTGAGACTGGAGGGAGGAAAGTTACGGACTCGCAATGGGGATATCTCTTTGCCACCCCAATTGCTAGGAATCGGAAATCAAGTCCTCTCCCATCCTTATTACTGGTCTGCTTTTACAATGATTGGCAATCCTTGGTAAAAGCAAACGACTCATCACAAAGTAGAGAAACTGAATTGTTTTTAGGATAAGTTTTCCTGCCGCTCTACCCATCACACCCGCTTGAGTATTCAGTTTTGGACTTCAAACAGCAGGCTCTTAATGTGCAGAACAAATAGACACGAGGTCGGTTCCCAGCGTACAAAATGACAAGCTTTTATTCAATTCATATCTCCTGCTGAATGACGGCTCGCTAAGAAACCGCCAATAGGGAAACTTTATCCCGACTTTCTAAAAAATTTTCAGCTTTCATAATTGCGTAGAGGTTGACATCAGCTTCTAAAAGACAAGCATGACCGCTCTTCGGCAGTATGACCATTTCCGCGTCGGGTAGGCAAGAAGCTAAGCGCTGAGCTTCACTTACAGAGGGCAGTAGTCGGTCTGTACCTCCGGCAATCACCAGGGTAGGTTGGGTGATGCGACGTAATTGAGAAGCATCAACATCAAAATCTCTGATGAGGGACAGTCGCCAAAGGACAGTTTTTGGGGGTACGGAGTGGATAGCGTCTAGAAGGGCGCGGCGATCGCGCGGTGCAACCCGTTCTAAATGAGCTAAAAACGGCAATAACCACACCGATCCCACTCGGTAGAGGACTTCCGGTATCCAACCGCTCACCAGCGATCCCCAAGCTAGCAGAGGTCGCTGATTAAAGGAAGAAGCGGGGTTGATCAAAATAATTCGGTCAAATAGTTCGGGCGATCGCAACGCTACTTTCATCGCCAAACAGCCCCCAAATGACTCGCCGCACAGATAAACTGACCGATTAGGTTGTTTTTCTACTTCTGCTTCAATCAGCGCTACCACTTGATCGGTTAGATCGTCCCAGCTGGTCAAGTCATCGGCTGGGATGACCAAACAACGGATATCAAAGGCTGCTTCTAACCCCTCGGTCTGCGCTCGCAACAATTGACCCGTGCCATCCATGCCTGGGAGGAACACGAACAGCGGGCAGTCTGGATTAAACAGCCTGGGGGTGAGAAAACAAGGATGGCTTTTTACGTCTGGCATTTCGTAATGTCCATTTAAAAACAACAGGTCAAAAATTTATTGCTTTCTTTGGGGCGGATGCGAACGATTCGAGGACTCAAGACACTTCGGTGAAAAACTAGGCAAGTCTAAATTCTTGAAGGCGACGGTTACTGAGAGCGGACTTTGCCCATTTGCCTACCCTTAAGCCATCTACCTGTAGACGTAGGTATTAATTCTTATTCTATGGCAGACTCCCATCCTTGCGAACTAATACCAAACTTGACGAAGTAAACCAGCAATTTCTTCCTGACAGTAATTGATAAGACTGGCAACAGCAGTTTTGGCTTGTTTTCCTTGATATTGTTCCCGCACTTGAGACGTAATCCAACAGGGACGCCCAATTAGGATGCTAGATCGACGGTAAATGACCATCGGATGCCAGCCTGCCTGTTTAAATAGGGGTTCAGAAGGGTCAAATAAACTTAATAGTCGCAGAGGGATTGCCGAGTTATTGGTTTCTTCCTGGGACGCGATCGCCACGGGTAAAATTGCCAAATTTTGCACCGGCGCTCGCAAAGCTAAATGAGCAAATCCCCGATGAAAGGTTTTCATTTCATTCGGCTGGGTTAGGCTTACCATTGGTTGGGCACCTTCGGGAAATATCCCAACCACCTGCTGGGACTGCAACAGGCTGATTGCCTTGTTAAAGAAATCTTGCTGGCGGTGTTCTGGCGTCTCCAAAGGGAAACAACCCAGCTGATTGACAATCTCCCGCATCACGGGCACTTGTCCCATGTAGTGATGACAGGCAAAGCGAATCGGACGATTTAAAGCTGCCATCAGGATTGGCGCATCCATGACGCTGCGATGATTGCTCACCACTAAAACGCCACCTTCTTGAGGAACGCGATCCTGATGGTATATATACATCTGCGTTCCCAATGCCTTCATCAGCAAGCGAGAAATCTGTAATGGGTTATCTGAAGACATGCTTTCTATAGGCTTTCTTTCTGGAAGCGCGATCGCTACAGTCAACAGGCAATCGGCTTGATTATAAATGGCTAGAGTCTAGAGGTAGACTGAATCTTGACTCTTGAGTTCATTCTCCACTTTTTACCAAGCCTGGACTTTATTCGTTGAGCAGATGCGATCAATCGCCCCATAACTTAACTTTTCTTAATACAATTATTAACGTAACTTCCTCACCTATACGAATCTCTCAGGGTAGAAATCGCTGGTAAAGATTTTTTACGATTTTAATTTTGTCAAGAAAAAGTAACATTTTATACTTATATTTCCCGGAGCTAAGTGAAACTCTCAAGACAAGATAACGAAAAGATACAAAATTGCAGCCCGAAGTATATGATCAAAAGCAAGAAAGGGGTTGTTTTTTATATTTATGAGTGCTAATCATACAAGTAAAAATTCATTTGCAATTACTACACCACTGTATTATGTGAACGACGTACCCCACATTGGCAGCGCTTATACAACAATGGCGGCGGATGTGGTGGCTCGGTTTGAACGGCTCCGGGGAAAGTCTGTGCTGTTGATTACCGGCACGGATGAGCATGGGCAGAAAATTCAGCGCACAGCAGAAACCAAAGGGCTTTCACCGCAAGCTCACTCGGATGAAATTGCGGCTGGATTCGATGTCCTTTGGCAAAAACTCAATATCCAGTACGATCGGTTTATCCGCACGACGAACTCTCGCCATCAAGCTATTGTTAAAGAGTTTTTCCTGCGCGTCTGGGAAAAAAACGACATTTATTTGGGGCAACAAAAGGGCTGGTATTGCGTCTCCTGCGAGGAATTCAAAGAGGAACGCGACCTTCTAGAAGGACACCACTGCCCCCTCCACCCCAACAAAGAAGTCGAGTGGCGGGATGAACAAAACTACTTTTTTCGCCTCTCTAAGTACCAAAGCCAGCTGGAAGACTTATATCGCCAGCAACCAGATTTTATCCAGCCAGAAATTCGCCGCAATGAAGTTTTGAGCTTTGTCAGTCAGGGGCTTCAAGATTTCTCCATTTCGCGAGTGAATTTAGACTGGGGCTTCCCTATACCCGTCGATCCCAGCCACACCATCTATGTCTGGTTTGATGCCTTGCTGGGCTATGTCACGGCGTTGCTCGAACCAGATAGCGAACCGACGCTAGAGAATGCTTTATCCAAGTGGTGGCCGATTAATATGCACCTGATTGGTAAAGACATTCTGCGGTTTCACGCGGTCTATTGGCCTGCCATGTTAATGTCAGCGGATCTGCCGCTACCCGCTCGAATATTTGGACATGGCTTCCTGACAAAAGACGGGCGAAAGATCAGTAAAACGGTTGGTAATACGATCGATCCCATCGCTTTAGTCGAACGTTACGGAGCTGAGGCTATTCGTTACTATTTTCTCAAGGAGATTGAATTTGGGCAAGACGGAGATTTCAACGAAACTCGGTTTATCAATATCCTCAATGCTGACTTAGCAAACGATCTGGGCAATTTACTCAATCGGACGATGAACATGGCAAAGAAATATTGCAATGGCATCGTGCCTGACTGCTTAGCTGAAAACATCCCCGCAGATAACACAATTAAAGCAATTGGCCTTAGTTTAGGCGATCGCGTTGCTCAAGCTTATGAATCTCTGGCGTTTAGTGATGCGATCGCAGATATTTTCACTCTAATTCGAGCCAGCAACAAATTTATAGACGATCAAGCTCCTTGGACTTTATATAAGCAAGGGCAACAACAAGCCGTCGAACAAGTCCTGTATGCGGTTCTAGAATCTGTTAGACTAGCAGCTTATCTGCTATCACCGATTATTCCTACCATCAGTAGTGACATTTACCAACAGCTAGGTTTTTCAATTGACTTTAATAACAAAACGTTAATAGATGTTTCGGCTGCGTTTTCCGCTCATGCCACTTGGGGAACACTAACTGCAAGACAAGCTTTAGGTGAAGCCAGACCTGTTTTTCCAAGGCTGGAACTCCCCTGAAGAGTTTCGTCTTAGTAGCTAATAGCTGTTGGCTGTTGGCGGATTGACCATCGGGTGCTGATACATACAAAAGTAAAAACTCTGGTACAGACCGCTCTCTCAAAAGCTAAAAGTTCATCAAAATCGCTAATTGCTTTTTTCATAAAAAAATCGAGGCATAACAATCATGTTGAATAATTTCAGCAGTAACGACTCTGTATTCACGCCAGAACAGGTTTTAGAAAATCGCGGTCGTGTAGCCATTTTTATCGATGGATCAAATCTATTTTATGCAGCACTACAGCTCGGTATAGAAATTGACTACACCAAGTTGCTATGTCGCTTAACCGCTGGGTCTCGCTTGTTACGCTCTTTCTTTTACACCGGCGTCGATCGCACGAATGAAAAACAACAGGGTTTCCTGTTGTGGATGCGGCGCAATGGATACCGAGTCATTGCCAAAGACTTGGTACAGCTGCCGGATGGCTCGAAAAAAGCCAACTTGGATGTGGAAATTGCTGTCGATATGATGGCTTTAGTGGGGTCTTACGATACCGCTGTTCTCGTCAGTGGGGATGGGGATTTAGCTTACGCTGTCGATGCCGTTAGCTATCGGGGTGTCCGCGTGGAAGTGGTCAGTTTGCGCTCCATGACCAGCGATAGTTTAATCAATGTATCAGATCGATACATTGACCTGGATAGCATCAAAGAAGATATCCAAAAGACGCCCAGACAAAATTATACTTACCGTCCACTGTCGGGCATTGGCTTTATGGATGACCAAGAAGATAGATAACGCAACCTAAGAAATAAAGACATAAATAGGCAATAGAAATGAAAAAAGTAGCTCCTCGCAAAAAATTATTTCTTTTGCCTATTTATTTTTTATTATTCACTTTTTTAGTTAGTGCTTGTAATACTGAAAAACGCACGGAAAAAAAATTGCAGAAAGATACTGCTTCCGTGACAGATTTTGAGGGGAGTTTAGTATTCCAAAATGTGACTCTGGATCAGGCAGATGAGAAGGGACAACCTTTGTGGAAAGTGAAGGCAAAGCAGGCAGTTTATACCAAAGATAAGAAAGCTGCTCGCATCCAAAATCCTAGCGGGGATTTGTTCCAAGATGGAAAAATGATTATGCAAATCACCGCAGATAGTGGCGAAGTTCAAGAGGATGGTAAAAAAATCTTTCTGAAGGGTCAGATTGTTGCCACAGACCCTCGGAATGGGGCAGTTTTAAAAGGGAATGAATTAGAGTGGCGACCAAAGGAAGACGTTGTGATCGTGCGTCAAAATCTCGTCGGCACCCATCAAAAGATGGTGGCAACAGCGAAGGAAGGACGATATTTTAGTCGGTCGCAGCATATGGAATTATTGGGTCAAATTGTCGCAACATCGAAAGACCCAGCGGTACAAATGAGAACCGAGCATTTAGTGTGGCAAATTCCCCAGCAGATGGTAGTTGGCGATCGCCGCATCCAGATTGACCGCTACACAGGCAATCGCGTGACAGAGCAAGCAGCAGGAGATTCTGGTCAGGTAAACCTGAAAACGAAGATGGCAACGCTGACAAAGAATGTTCAGATGACTTCTTTAGAGCCGCCGGTGCAAATCGCTGGAAATTCTGTCACCTGGAACTTAGACACACAAATGGTTACGTCAGACCAACCCGTGAAAGTGGTGCATCAGCAGCAGCAAGTGACGCTGACGGGGAACCGGGGTCAGGTAGATCTGAAGGGAAAAGTGGCTCGTCTGGTTGGTGGCGTCCAAGGCGTTGGCAGTCGGAATAAATCCCAACTTTACGCCAATCAGGTGACTTGGAATATTCCGACTGAAGAATTTGATGCTCAAGGCAATGTAATTTATCATCAACAAGTTGACCCGCCGCTGCACTTGACGGGTTCCAGAGCAGTCGGTAAGTTTCAAGGTCAAACGGTTGTTGTCACAGGTGGCGGTGGTGCTAACGGTGGTAGTAGCAGAGTGGTGACGGAAATTATTCCTTGAATCGAGAAGCGATGGTCATAAAAACCAAAATGGTATAGCAATCCTATTTGAGTTGTGAGATGCCAGTGGTTGAGATCCCCGCCTTCTTGGAAAGTCGGGGATCTTGCCTTCACGAATCATGGGGAGTGCTGGGCGATATTATCGTCGCGCTTGAAAATCTGAGAGAATTTCATTGCGACTGGCGTCACCGAGAAATCCAGCAATATCAGCTCGCCCAGTGCTAGGAAGAATCGCTGCTGGTAGAGTGGGGGGAATGCCCCATCGTTGCACCAGTTTTTGAAGTATTTGGTCTTGCTGTTTTCTAAAACCATCGACATCACCACCCCGGTTGATGATCGCAAAGCAAACTAGACCGCGATCGCGTGTCGGCATTACCCCAGCAAGGGCGCTGACATCGCGCAGGGTGCCAGTTTTGATAATCGTGCCTGTGGGGATGTGGCGAGATACCATCGTTCCCCGGCGATCGTGTCCTGCTACCGGGAAGAGGTCGGCTACCGTTAGCTGATGGGGTTGTAAATAACTTTCAATCGCCGTCAGCATTCCGCAAACAGCGCGGGGCGAGATGCGATTTTCCACCCCCAAACCAGAGCCATTTACCAGCTGAACTTCCTGTTGGGGGACACCGGCAGACGTAGCCCCCAACTGAGCGACAGCGGATGCCCCCCCAAGGGCTTTTGCCAGCATCTCCGCCATGTCGTTGTTGCTGTAAATGTTCATTTCCTTGAGGATTTGTGCCAAGGACATTGAGCGATGACGCAACAACAAAATTTGCTTGGGAATTGCAATTGATGAAACTTTGACCGAACCCGCGATCGCAATTTGTGGTTTTGGCGTTCCTGGGGGCATTAAGTTGTATAGATATTGGGCATCTCTGGGCCACGAGGTGGGGTTAAATGCTTGTTTGAGCATCTGACCCGCCATATAAGGGTGGGATTGGTAATTCATGTAAAAATCGCCCACAATCACCAAATTGCCGTTGATGCGGCGGATGCCCCGTTTATTTAAAGCATTCCCCAGAGCGATCGCTTCTTCCCACACAAAAAAGGGATCGCCACTGCCATTAATCACCAAATCTCCCTGCAAAACTCCATTTCTCACAGGTCCGGTCGTGCCAATTGAGGTTTCAAACTGATGGCCTGGACCCCAAGTCTCCAACGCAGCAGCAGAAGTCGCAATCTTGGTCAAAGAAGCTGCCGGTAAGGGAATATTTCCCTGATGAGTTGCCAAGGGCATAGAACCCGACTGAATCCACACCCCTTGGGCCGCCTCCCCCATGCCTTTAGCGCTCCAGCCCTTCAAATATTGCCGCATGGTGTTTTCAGCTACCGGATCGGTCGCCATCGAGAGGGAAAACAAAGGAACTCCCCGCCACGCAGCCAGTTGGGTAGTATCTATCTCTGTTGTTTTTACCCCAGCCATATTCATCCACAGCGCTACCAATCCAGAGCCAAATAATTGCAACATTCCTCACTTTCCTTTATTCACTAAACAAAGAGCCTGCCGGATGTGCAAGCTACAAAAAAAGCCCAAGGCGGAAATTGCTTCCGCCAGAATGAAGATATTTTTTCGGGAGTTCGCGTATAGGTAAAGCACAAGCAGGGACAAGGAATGAGTAATCGGTGAGCAAGCGAAAATGGATAAACTCTCCCGTGGGACAACTAGTTCTCTATCTTTACCTATTTAGGAGTACCATTTTTTTCAGCATTCTTTTATTTATCCTTCCTGCGTCCTGTTTCATCCTCCCGGATTGGCCCCGGTTTCTCCACGAGTCATCGGGTACTGGTAGAATTTTTAAGGTTTATATCACTTTGATCAATGGGATCGACTCGCGCACGGATCGCAATTGACGCTATGGGTGGCGACCACGCCCCCGCCGAAATCGTTGCTGGAGCGCTTAGGGCACAGGAAGAATTAGACGTAGAGGTTTTGCTGGTGGGCGATCCTCATCAGATTGAAGCTTCCCTAGGGCAACACACCAGTTCTCATCTTCCTCAAATTGTGCCTTCTGAGGGCACAATTGAAATGCACGAGGAGCCTCTAAGTGGTTTAAAACGCAAGCCCAAGGCTTCGATCAACGTAGCAATGGATTTGGTAAAACAAAAACAAGCCCAAGCAGTAGTGTCAGCGGGTCATTCAGGAGCCGCTATGGCATCTGCTCTGCTGCGACTGGGACGCCTTCGGGGGATCGACCGCCCCGCCATCGGAGCAGTTTTGCCAACGATGGTAGCTAGTAAATCAGTGCTAATTCTCGATGTCGGCGCAAATGTCGATTGTCGTCCTAAATTTTTGGAGCAGTTCGCACTGATGGGATCGATTTACAGCCAGTATGTGCTGGGTGTAGACGTTCCTAAAGTCGGGTTGCTCAACATTGGTGAAGAAGAATGTAAGGGGAACGATCTAGCGGTTCGCACTTACCAAAGGCTGCAAGAAAATTCGCAAATTTGCTTTACTGGCAATGCCGAAGGGCGAGATGTCCTGACGGGTAATTTTGATGTGGTCGTTTGCGATGGTTTTGCCGGGAATGTTCTGTTGAAATTTGCTGAAGCCGTTGGCGAGGCAGTATTGCAAATCCTCCAGGAAGAGTTACCTCAAGGACTGCGCGGGCAAGTCGGCACGGCTCTGTTGAAACCAAACTTGCGGCGAATAAAGCAGCGGGTAGACCACGCGGAACATGGCGGTTGCTTGTTGTTAGGGGTAGGAGGCATTTGCATTATTAGCCACGGTAGCTCCCAGGCTCCGTCAATTTTCAACGCGATTCGCATCGCGAAAGAAGCTGTTGATAACCAGGTACTGGAGCGAATTCAGTCTCAAGATATCAGTGCTAAACAATCGGCAATCGGCGAATAGCAACAAGTATGAAGGATGAAGTGTAAAATGTGACATTCCAGCGTCGATCGTTTAGAATTAATCGATTTAGCTAAAAGCTAAAATGCTGATAGCTGATACCTAAAGA